>CAIRND010000260.1 GCA_903879825.1 uncultured Geobacteraceae bacterium | reverse complement strand
TCGGATGGTTCCGCAGCTGTGGGAACTGGCCAAAAAAACAAGAGTAAAAACAAACCTGCAACTGCGGTATGTACGGCTTTTTGAACGGTCTTTATATCCATACTACAAGCCTCACTATGATTGAATAACATTGCGTGCTACTGCCCATCGAATGCTATTGAATTGCCATTTATTTCAACGTTCGTCAAATGATATTTGTCGGCTTTCCCGTGTCATTCTTTCTGCTTTTCTGATATAAAAACACCTTTCATTTACGCGTGATTATCCGTAACCACATAAAAAGGAGACATAAATGATTGATTTTAAAGTATGTCAGGCAAAATGTATCAAATGCGGCCAGTGCGTTTCTGATTGTCCGGCCCGCATCATTGCAATGGAAGACGGTAATCCATTTATTACCGAAGAGAAAGAGGCCCTTTGCTACAAATGCCAGCATTGTCTTTCTGTCTGTCCAACCGCTTCTATTTCGATTCTGGGATATGACCCGCAAAACAGCTTGCCCTTAACAGGCACACTGCCCGATTCCGTCCAGATGGAACTTCTTATCAAAGGTCGAAGAGCCGTTAGACACTATATGCCGGAAAACCTGGAACCAGAAATCATGAAGCAGCTTCTTGACGTGGCTTGTTATGCTCCAACGGGAAGAAACAGCAGACAAGTCCGATTTACCGTCGTTGACGACCGCGCTACGCTTACCGGGATTCGAGACGAAATGATGGCAAAACTTGTCAAAATATCCCATGAAACTGGCTTTCCAGAAGGGATGGAGTTTTTTGCCACGTATGTCAGACAATGGGAAGAAGAGGGAATTGACTTTGTATTTAGAGGTGCACCTCACTTTATAATCGTTTCAGCTCCAAAAAATGTAGTGACACCGGTGGAAGACTGTCTGATTGCTTTGACCACCTTTGAGTTATATGCTCAAGCCCTTGGTGTAGGAACCGTGTGGGACGGACTGGCAAAATGGTTAATCAGTGAATTAATGCCGGAATTTAAAGCCCGGTTGGGTATTCCTGAGGACCATGTCTTTGGATATGCTATGGCGTTCGGAAAACCTGCCGTTCATTATTCTCGAACAACGCAACACGAACCGGCCGGAGTCCACTTTGTGAGATAGAAGATGCAACGGCAAAAACGTGTAAAACTCAAGAATCTTTAGTCTGACCATGTAACTAATATATAAGGATGAAAAAATGCCCGTTTATGAATATCGCTGTAATGCCTGTAATATTCAATTTGAACTTCGTCAAAAATTCTCAGACCCACCTGCAGACCTCTGTCCTACATGTGGCGGAACCGTCTGTAAGATGGTGTCTGCAGCCTCATTCAGCCTCAAAGGTGGAGGATGGTACGGTGACGGCTACGGGGTAAAGGCAGAGCCTGCGAAATCAGCAGGCGATACCGCTGCTGGAGCTGGAGCTGCCGAAGCAGGGTCTACACCGGAAGTTGCCGCAACGGCCCCGGCCCCAGCAGAGTCAACAGAATCGCCTGCAACTCAAGCTTCCGCTCCAACTCAGGTGGATATAAAGAGTACGGCAGCGGAGACGCCGGTGACCTCTAAAGTAAAAGCTGAGGTAAAGTCTCAAGGGGATTAAACCCAAAACGGAATTTGAACCGCAAAGACGCAAAGAACGCGAAGAAAATCAGTCCATTGGCACAAAAAACGTCTTACCAAAAAGGTGTTCCTCACTTGCCTTTTAAGTCCTTGATTTCTTTGCGTGCTTAGCGTCTTTGCGGTAATGAACTGCTTTTTGGTTAAACTTCAACACTGTCAAGCTTCAGGGGTAATATCCATTGCATAAGCTAGCCGCAACAAGCCTTGGGTGGTTCAATACCATTTGTGCATTTGCATGATGATTCGGTGCCAATAATACCCGCTGAAAACTTCTTCATGGCACTCATTGCACCTTTTTCGACCATGTATCCCGTTTCTATTGCAGCACGAATATCCTCGTCGTTAGCACCTAATTCCCGTGCCTTCTCCACATGGTACGTAAGGCATGGCTGGCAATGAGCGCCTACTGAAGCGCCAATGGCAATAAGCTCCTTTATTCGTTCGTCCATAACGTAGATCCTTTTGTATATTTGGTTTGCTGTTTAGCAACAACCTGATTTACAGCCACATGACGACTTCTTTATTTCAGCCAAAACCAGTTCAAAACCAGCTAGTTTGGCAGCTCCCTGAATCTGCTCATTGGATGGATAGCTGCCCTTACTGACAAGCATCCCATCCAGGAAGATCAGCGGCAAACATTCCGGCCCTTCGCTCTTCAACAGTTCTGTAACGGCGGGGTTTGCAACAAACGCCTGTGGCTCTGAGGAAAGACCGTAGCGTTGCACCTGCACTTCCGGTGCTTGCTTCTGAAGCAGGCGGAGCGTCTCTTGGATTCTCACAAGCTCAGGATCAACGCTTGGTCCACAGGCTCCTGTTGAACAACACATAGCTGGATCATAGATTTCAATCTTCATTGTACATCTCCTTTTAGTATTAACGATCTTTTGTTGGTTCAGTCTGCCAAGGAATCAAGTAGGTATGATTACTCTGAATGACTACCTCTTCAATATAACGGAATTCACGCATACGGCGCTGTGCAAGGACCGGATCAGTTACGGTCAGTGGTGCAAAACTTTGATTGATTATCCAGCCGGCAGGTTCAATTCCGGCACGGCGCAGATCGGCTTGAAGTGACATCGCTTCATGGACCGGCGTTGCTTCCGGCAGGGTAACCAGAAATACTTTTGTAAATTCAGGATCACGCAGATGTGGTAATAAATTTCGAACTGCCGCAGGTATGTCGCTTAAGGAGCGTGTTACTTCGCGGTGATAAGACTCTGAGGCATCCAGCAGGAGCAAAGTATGCCCGGTCGGTGCCGTGTCTATAACGACAAACCGGTCGGTCCCCTGTTCAACTATTTTTGCGAAAGCTCTGAAAACTGCGATCTCTTCAGTACAAGGTGAGCGCAGGTCTTCTTCCATCAACGCCCGTGCTTCTTCATCCAGGTTCGCTCCGACTGTGGCAAGAACTTCATTCCGATAGGCAGCTGTTTCAGCAATCGGGTCAACACGGCTTACCTGCATACCATCCGGCGTTTTTCCAAAGGTTAAGGCGATATGCGCAGCCGGGTCGGTTGTCGTCAGGTGAACCTTCTTGCCACGTGCAGCCAGGGCCGTTGCAATATGCACCGCCAGAGTGGTTTTTCCTACGCCGCCCTTGCCCATAGTCATAATGACACCACCGTGCATGGATGCCAGCTGGTCAATAAGCGCATGCAACGGTGGCGGTAACGGAACTGGCTTTGCAGTGACTATGGTTGAAGGGATGCTTTTCTCTGGTGAAAAAAACATTCGGAGTGCCTGTATCCCGACAAGTTCTGTGCTGCACAATGGCAGTTCCGTTCGCGGCAACTGAAGTAGCCCTTGTGGCATATCAGCCAGTGCCTTTAGGTTCCGCTCATGCAGGGCAACCGCTATCATGTCTCCTGGTTCGTTTAATTGCAGTACTCCGTTGATGACCAGATACTGATTGGCAACACCAAGTTCCTTCAGCTCTTCTGATGCCCGGGCCGCTTCGGCCAGAGGAGATTTATCAGGACGGGAAACGACTACAACAAGTGTTTCTTCAGGATTGCCGAGTGAATGACGAGTGTGCTCATACAGTTGATGCTTGGCTTTCAATCCTGCCAGCGGCCCAAGACAGGAAGTACCACCTGCGTTGGTGTCGATGAAATCGCTCCAGGCTGCCGGCAACGAAAGCAGTCGCAAGGTATGTCCGGTGGGAGCCGTGTCGAAGATGACGTTGTCGAAGCTTTTCACTGATTCAGGATTGCCAATAAGAGCGGCAAACTCATTGAAAGCAGCTATCTCGACGGTACATGCACCGGAAAGCTGTTCCTCCATGCTACGGACCGCTGCATCCGGCAGAATTCCCCGGTAAGGGCCGACCATCTGTTCACGGTAGGTGGCGGCAGCTTCAACCGGATTGACGTTGATAGCAAAGAGACCGGGAACGCCCGGTACCTCTGCCGGTTCTGCGGATAATGCTACACCCAGTACCTCATCAAGATTGGAGGCCGGATCAGTACTTACCAGTAGCACCCGTTTGCCGCTATCGGCCAAGGCTATTGCGGTTGCCGCAGAGGTGGTTGTTTTACCTACACCACCCTTGCCGGTGAAAAATAGATTTTTTGGAGGATTATGGAGAAAATTTAGTAACATGATAGTATTCCTTGTATGCGACAGCTCCAACTGCAAATCCCCCTCAATCCCCCTTTGCAAAGGGGGATGCCTATATTCCCCACTTTATAAAGGGGGGCCAGGGGGGATTTGATTTAGATCTGACCGGGAAACCAGCGGCTCTTGAACCAGAACGCCACATGTACCAGCCCAATCATGACAGGTACTTCAACCAGTGGGCCAATAACCGCAGCAAATGCAGCACCGGAATTGAGACCAAAAACAGCCACGGCAACAGCAATCGCCAACTCAAAGTTGTTGCTGGCAGCAGTGAAGGCCAGGGTCGTTGTTTTACTGTAGTCGGCCCCTAGTTTTTTCCCCATCCAGAATGACACCACAAACATGAGGATAAAATATACACCGAGAGGGATGGCTATCCGAACCACATCCATCGGCAGCTGCACTATCAGGTTGCCCTTCAAGCTGAACATGACCACGATGGTGAATAGCAGGGCAATCAGGGTCATTGGGCCGATTTTAGGTACAAATTCACGATGGTAGCGTTCTTTACCCATGACCTTTACGCCGATGAAGCGCGTTACCGCACCGGCGAGACAGGGAATGCCGAGGTAGATAAAGACACTTTCCGCAATCTGGCGAATGCTGATATCTACGACCACTCCTTTAAGCCCTACCAGCGGAGGTAATACGGTGATAAAGAACCAGGCATATACGCTATAAAATAACACCTGAAAAATGCTGTTAAAGGCAACAAGACCCGCTGCGTACTCGGTGTTGCCCTTGGCCAGCTCATTCCAGACAATCACCATGGCGATGCACCGTGCAAGTCCTATCATGATTAACCCAACCATGTACTCCGGTTTGTCAGGCAGCAGAACTGCTGCAAGAACAAACATCAGCACTGGACCTATTATCCAGTTTTGTAGCAATGATATGCTCAGTATTTTTTTGTTCTGAAAAACTTCCGGCATGTCCTCGTACTTCACCTTTGCAAATGGCGGGTACATCATCAGGATCAGGCCGATTGCAATTGGGATGTTGGTGGTGCCAACTTGAAACGAGTTTATGAAGCCTTCTGTACCGGGAACGAAGTACCCCAGAGCGACACCCAGCGCCATAGCGGCAAAAATCCACAGAGTCAGCCAGCGGTCGAGGAAGGAAAGCTTGCGCGAAAGTTGTTCACTCATTGTGTGCCTCCGAAATAATCTATGATCCAGTTTTTGATCTCGTCCCGCACCCGTCGAAATTCAGGCAGGACATCTTGATCGCTCCCGCTAAGTCGTGATGGATCGATAAAGCCATGATGGTGCCGCTGAACTCCTCCGAAGAAGAGCGGACATTTCTCGCTGGCGTCACCACACAGGGTGACTACGTGGTCAAAGGTGTGCCCGGAAAATTCATCCAATGTTTTTGAGCGCAGGATTGAAACATCAATGCCCAGTTCTGTCAGTACAAGAGCTGCCAGCGGATTGACCCGTGTGGCTTCAGTTCCGGCAGAGTATGCCTGGCATATATCGCCCAAAAAATGGTTGGCCAATGCTTCGGCCATCTGGGAACGGCAGGAGTTATGGGTGCAGAGGAAAAGAATCTGTTTTTTAGTTGCCAAAGGTGTTCTCCTTATATTTGGCTGTGCGGATATTATAACGCAAATTTTTTTAGCCGCAACGTTCCTCATTGCCAAAACTGGCCAGTAAAGCGCAGTCCTCAATAGAAACCCTGGTGGTCAGGAGTTGTTTCTTTAAAACAGAGATAAGCTCTTTCTGACGGTCATCACCGGATCGAAGCGAATAGTAAATCCACAGTCCGTTCCGGCGGTCGTTAACCCAATCCGTTTTCCTCAGATAAGCCAGATGACGCGAAATCGTAGACTGAGGAAGCTTGAGGGACGCAATTATGTCACAGACGCAGAGCTCTCCTTCGGATAAAAGAAGCGCAAGAATTCTGAGCCGGGTTTCGTCAGCAAGAGCTTTATAACTTTGTGCAGTTTGTTTCATGGTGGGAATGTATATCCGCTTATGAGGATGTAGTCAAGTGTTAAGATGTTACTTGGGTCAGGATCTAAGTCCGGTTCAATTTTTAAACAGAGCAATTCGGATAAAGTTAAATGTTAAACACGACCCTCAATCCTCCGTATTTTTTGTGTATACTGGACTTTTGTTCGTATTTGCAATATACACTGATTCCCACTAGGAAAGGCCCCCTCAAGCCTATA
The DNA here is from genome assembly GCA_903879825.1 of uncultured Geobacteraceae bacterium. Taxonomy (GTDB): domain Bacteria; phylum Desulfobacterota; class Desulfuromonadia; order Geobacterales; family Pseudopelobacteraceae; genus JACRCG01. The sequence continues at coordinate 6,763 of CAIRND010000260.1, read as the reverse complement.
AATACAGAGTACGCCTTGTACCGAAAATTATGGCAGTAAATTTAAGGCTGTATCCCCGTAGAACATATATATGTGGTGTTTATACTAATCATTCAAGGTTTAAACTTAATAATAAATTTATCATATTGGAGTGTTTATTATGGGTAGAATATATGGTCTTGGGTTTGCAATATGTTTATTAGTGGTTTTAGCTGGATGTTCGACAGGCGTGTCTTCGGTACGTATGATACCGGAAGATGTTGTCGTGACAAACCGCCATCCATATTCCGTTATGGTAATCACTTCGGGAGGACAGGAATCAATGCTTGGGCCAGACCTCTCAAATGAGGATTTTCAATCGGCCGTTGTTGGATCTCTAAAAAAATATAATATTTTCAAAAGTGTGGTGACCGATGGAATCAGTGATTTAAGATTGGAAGTGGTTTTGCAAAAAGTGGATAAACCGTCATTTGGGTTGGATATGACGGCCTCTATTGCAACCAAGTGGACGTTTTCGAATGTGGGAGGTGATAAGATAGAAACAAGTGATATTATAACGAATACCTACACTGCAACAGTAGGAGATGCGTTGATTGGGCAAAAAAGGATTCTGATGGCTATTGAAGGAGCTGCTAGATCGAACATAAGAGATGCACTGATGAAAACATCTAATTCTTTGTCAGGTTCTATAGATGAGCTAAAACTTGCTGGTGAGTTAAAGCTTGCTGAAAAAGATTTTGAGAAAGCACTAACCGAGAACAACATTGTTGTGATTGATTCGTTTTTGACAAAGCACCCCGACTCAAAGAGGAGGGATAAGGCGCTCAGTTCCTTGGTGAATGCTCTCAATCGTGAAAACAATATAGAAAAATACAAGCTATACCTGACTAAATATCCTGAGATAGGTATTCAGTTGCCTGCCAAATTACGTCTCTCATTGTGTGGGCCAGAGGGGCTAAGAGTTATTGATATTGTGGCAATGCAAAAAAATATGAACGAAAAGCTCATAGTATCAAAAATACGAATTAGTAAGGGAAGGTACTATGATTTTTCAGTAGAAGACATGTCTGCATTGAAAAAAATGGGCCTGACTGATGACATTGTCCAGGCATTAATAGAATCAACTGAGAAAGCAGATACTATTGACGTCGAGAAAAAAAATAAACAGGAATTGAACAACACATTGCGAGAGTTGAAGAATGCTCAAAAGGAATTAGCTGAATCTAAAAAAGCTCAAAATCAATTACCCGCTGGAGCTGGCGCAAATAAAATATTAGGCAGTTGCTTGAAGTTGACGGCAGCATTGAATGGGTGTGCATACGTACCAGGAGGCTATTTCGCGAAATTGGCGTGTGAAAGTGCTGCTAAGATGTCCATAACGTGTGATTAACTTGTTATTTCGACAAAGAGAACGGCCCTTGAAATCTTATCGATATAGTATGAGAAACCGAAAACTTACCGTCGTATTTTGATATGACTGACCCTGTAAGCTTACTCTATGGAGATATAAACAAAACAGGCACCTGCAAAATGTATTTGCAAGTGCCTGTTATTATTGGTGGGCGGTATGAGATTCGAACTCACGACCCCAGGCTTCGGAGTCCGTATTTACGGACAATCAAAGCGTATCATAAAGTAACAAAACGTACCAATATCAAAGAAAATCAAACAGTTAAGCAATTTCACTATTTCATCAGTTACCGCAATTTACCCTTAGATGCCGTAGGTCACTGACACACGATATGACACACGACCATTTCAACTTGCTTTTTTCCACGGACCACCGGCACGCCACGATGAATTAAAACTCTCTCCGCTGCAACGCGCCACAATAGGGGGCATAACAAAATCGGTTATAATTTTTACCACACCTTGCAGGTCAGTATCAACCTGTAATGCGGACCTGTTCAGAAAAGCTCCCCATTGGCGAACCTTCTGCGTGTCCTTTGAAAACTCGTCTGTCAGGGCCAATGGCACCGACATCGGCAGCGGCGTGTTTCTTCTCTCGAAGGTACGCGCAAGTGCTGTTGACAATGTAGTGCCGTCAAAATCAAACATACCGCTTATAATCCACATATCGTAAAAGTCTTTCATCCGGCTGTTGGCGATGCCGAGCTTTACCATTGCCTGAAACTTTTCGGCTATCACTGTTTCTGGAGGGTACACTCTCAGGTGCGGTGCCGGATGGTCAAGCATCGTTGGAAAAGCTGCTTCAACAGCCTCCGGCGTTACGGCGTCGCCGAAACCGATATCTACCTGCAAACTAATAAGAGCACCGGCAAGGTCAGCCGTAAAACGGATGCGCGTACCGCCATACTCCAGCTGGTCTCGTATGTCCTCGGCCTTGACGCTGTCCTTGTTAAAGAGGATTCCGTCGTCCTCAACCTCAACTTGGCACATCTCTCGAAAAACGTCTTCCAGCGCCTGTATGTCATTGTCACCAAAACCCAGCAGATCAATATCACGAGTTGATCTGAAGCTATAGACACCCCACAACGGAAAAAGCATGGCACCCTTCAGTATAAACCTGGCACCATACGCCGACCGACTCAGCCGATACAAGAAGCGTTCAAGACCGTAGCGAGTCAGTATCAGGTTGAAGTCAGTATGACTCTCCCGCGACTTATTGAGTAGCCGCTGCCGAACCGATGCAGCAGTATTACTCCTGTTTCTTTTTGTCATATCGTTAACGCCTCCATGTATGGCCTCATCACAACACCAACACGGCATATTTTTGCATAATGCCACAGTTCATCAACGGTACAGACACCGGCACGCTGGCTTTCACGCAGCGCCTCAAGCGCCACATCAAGACCAATCTTGTTGCGATATTTGAAACAGTCGGCAACCGTCTTGGCTGGACAGTATACTTTTACTTTAACCCCTTCAACTTTATGAATCTCAACGCCCTCCGTCATCGCCGCGCCGGAGAACCTGACGAAACGGACCGGAAGAACCATTTTAGGTACATAGCCCTTGGTATCCACAGCAATCCAAACCTCATGAGGCGCCTGCGTCGTCAACCCGTGAAAGCGAAGCGCCGACAGCAGGCAGACTACCCCTGCCGGAACAGATGCACAGGCCTCAGCAAGCGAATAATGCTCGGATATCGGCGCAATCGGCAGGCGGTAGAGACCGTGACCGATGCGCTGAACCACACCACTTTGGCAAAGACGCCGCAGCATCTCTCGAGATACCTTAAAAGTATCAAGGTCACGCGGGCGAATTATCCCCTTGTTTTTAAGTAGTGAAATAACTTTGCTTTGCTTCATATTTAGGCTTTTCATACGCGTATCCGTTACTTTATCTTGGTACATATAGATATATACCAAGATAAAGTAACAGTCAATGCATATTTATCAATTAGTAACAGGTAGTTATATAAGTATTTGTATGGCTGATTCCAAAGGACATTGAGCGTGCATCCTGTATTTCATGATAACTACGAGGGTTTGCCGGACAGAGCAAGTAGAAATACCATGGCGCCAGCCCTAGAAGGTGAAATTGACTTAAAAAATTTGACACTATGAAAGCGGACAATGCGGAATTGGTTCAAAGTATGAGATAGGATTTAAACCGGTGCCACCGTTAAAAAGTTCGCAGTGCGTCCGCTCGGGGACGCCAAATAAAACATGGACTTATGCAGGCTGCATAAGTCCTTTTTTTGTGTATAATAGTTTTTCGTATCCCTTCTCGTATCCTACGCTTCGATCGGAATCAGTGGCCGACTTGGTGCGGAATTCCCATACGCTATCAACAACTGATTTTACCTGTACTGACACATCGTGACCTGCAATCCTCATACTTTCCACGGCGGACATTACCATATCCACAGCACCGCGCTCATCGGCTGTCCTAATTTCCAGCACAGCTGTTGTGACGCGGCGGGCAATCGGCGAGAATGAAAATAGATCAGCCATCGCGAGCAAAGCGGAAATAGCTGAATCACTCTCAAAAGCGCTCATCAGTAACTTGTCCGACACGTTAATCGTTACGCGCCGACTTTCTGGCAATAGTGACACATTTTCGGCAGATAGTAGAACGAGGCAATAGTCCTCCGTGCTGGCTATCTCAGCACTGCGGCTCCCACCTTTAAGCTTCCATATACGCGCACCGCCAACAATAGCCGGCAAAATCTCCGCCAAAAAGTCGTAAGCCTTTCGTCCTGCGTCCACCCCGATAAAGCGTCCTGGACGCGCCACAGTGAGCCCTTTGAAACCCTCCCCTCGCAATAAGCTCATAGGCATACCGGTTGCGGCTGCAAATCGCTCCACCTGACTGGCTGACAGCTGTTCCTGTTGTTCTAGCCGTATTACGCTCGTTCGAGCAATCTTAAGCCTTTCGGCGAGCTGCGCTGCTGACAATCCTGCGAGGCACCGTGCAATTTTAGCTGTGTTCATACCCCCCCCTGTTCGTACTTGCATAACAACATACGAGACAATATATGTCAACTATTATGCGGGTTACTTGCTTTATTATTTTTTTATGTAACAATATAGGAGACAAAAATAAGGGGGTGCATTTTGCATCAAAAAACCATATGGAAGCACCATTTGCCACAAGCTTCCGGGCAGTTGTTACTGAGCGACGTCGTCGACGAGCGGGAGATGTGCCAGATCATCGGCATTGCAAAAATGACAGCTTACCGCTACCGCCGCGCTGGCATCCAATTGCCTCCAGTTTTGCCATATTGCAAAAAAGTGCTGCAGAACGGAGAGCACAAAAGGCTCACGTTGCGCTATTCGCGACTGGCAGTACTTGCATTTATGAACAGTAGCTAGCATCGCCGACGAAAATCCGCGATGGCCCGAGCCTTGCGAAAGGCTGTCAACGCAGTTCTAACACGCCGATTGGCACATATTTTTACAGGAGAGTTCACAATGGAAATGACACCTTCGTCTAGAAAGCATCCGGCCCGTTTTATAAATACATACCCAAAAAAAGGAGAGATCTGATTATGAAAAAAATCACAGTTGATAACTATGCTGACGCTGTCAGCAAACTTGTGCCAGTTGCAAAAAGCGACACCGGACAGTCATACCGCTGCGCGCAGGTACTCCTGTCAGCCTATAACGGGGGCGAATTTTTCCTATCAATACCTGAATTATCAGGGCTGGACGCTGACTTGTACGACGCAGCGATCATGGTTATTCGGGGTCGGTCTGAGTTGCGAATTGAGCCTCATATTCTGATACAAAACGGAAAGCAAATTTTCTACAATCTCTATGACAGGTGGCCAAATCTCCGGCTCGAAAACATTGGCAAAGTTAATTGCCCGGTTTGTAGGGGTCGGGGGAAAATCTACGATGATCATGACGATGAAGTGGAGGCAACGCCATGTAATTATTGCAAGAAAACGGGAAGGGTATGCCGCTGTAAAGGGTAGAAAATGCGCAGGCTCTTTAAACAGTTTGCTATTTAAAACCCAGGAGAAAAACGTGAGGCATCTCCCCGCCGGTTATGCCTCATTTTTGATTGCCCAGTATAACCGACCAGGCCTGACGGGGGCCGCGAAAGCGGCACTCGCCACTAGGCGGCGAAGTCAACCACCAACCAATACGGAGGCATACATGATTATCGGACATTCACCCAAAACAATTCAGCTCGACGACGGCAGTTACCTCCATTTTTGGTACGCTAACAACGCTGGCCGCAGCGGCTCAAACAGCACCATAACCCGCTCAACAGAACCCCGTACGGAAAAGGCGGCGGCGCAACCGGGGGTTATTGCCAGTGTAAAAACATCGGCATGGAACGGGAAGGTCAACTTTTCACAGGCAATACAAAAAAAACTCGGTTTGAAGGTTTAAAATGACACGGCCAACAGAACAGCAACTTCAGTGCATCTAAGAGCAGCGCAATATTACTATTTCTTTGCCTAACGAATTCCTTTTGTTGTGTGAGCAATACGGTATGCCACCGCTGCAAGTTTTGCGGGGTTTTGTTGCCGATGTATGCAGTAGCCATGCTGCCTCCTTTGTCATGCTAAAAGTGTGCTAAGTTTTGCCTCAACGAGTCAATATAATATTCCGGCAGTCCCTTCTCGGAAGCACCAGATATAATTATTTCAAGATATTCTTGGTGTTGGGGCCGGGTTAGCAATCGATTTTGATATAAACGACCTTACCTTGCATGTGCATCCCATGATGGCAATGAAAACGACAGTCGGATCGTATCCTTTCTCATAATTCTTGTTCAAATATCAAAGTCCGATTTGTCAACTTCATAAACAACACCCCAAAAAGACCCTTGCAACGATTCTTCGATATTTGCATAGGTCTGCCCAGGGTATTGGGAGCATCCTATGACATTACTCTATTATCCAAATATAGCCTTCATCGTTTCTCTAAAGAGATCCATATTGAACTTAGCCTCATTTTTGTTAGGTTTATTAGTAGATCCCTCTGGATTTTGGGCCTTTACTTCTTCTTTTAATTCTTTACTAGATTTTTTTCTTGGGTGCCTCAACTTTTGTAAGGCTTTCGCCTCAACATTCTGCCCAACCTCCTCCTTTGTATTTGTTGCTTCTTTTGGTTTATTTTCTGATGTCTCGTCAACAAAGCTCTTTAGTTTTTTACAACTGCTTAGGTGACGTAATTTTCTGAGTGCTTTCGCCTCAATCGCGCGGATACGCTCACGAGTTACTGTTGATTTCCGAATTGTTTGACCTTCAATTTTCTGATTATTTTGAACAATCTGTATGATTTCCAGACTATTTGAACGAGCCTCCATTTGGGGGTGATTTTACTCACCCCGATCATGTTCAGAAAGGATCATTTTCCGC
>CAIRND010000259.1 GCA_903879825.1 uncultured Geobacteraceae bacterium | reverse complement strand
AGAGTGCCGCCGGGGCACAGAAGAAAGCCGAAGAAGTTATTGAGCGAATCATATCAACACAAAAAAAGATTCTTGACAGTACGGCGCTTGTTAACAAAACAATGGCTCAGGTTCGGGAAACGACATTTACTGAGGTGCGCGCAGGGGAAGAACGATTAAAAGAGACCGCTAGTAGCCAGGAGACAATGGTGACCAGTGTCACCGTAATGGTTAAACGGATGTCGTTTTTGATATTATCCATTTCACTAGTTGTTGCAGCCTTATCTATTTTTGGAATGGTTATTGTCACTGTCCGTGTAACAACATCCTTAAGGCGACAGGTTGAAATGCTCAAGGATATTGCCCAAGGGGAAGGTGATCTGACAAAACGTCTTGATGAAGGTTCAAAAGATGAATTTGCAGAAGCGGCCCATTGGTTTAACCTTTTTTTGGGAAAACTTATCAATACGATTGGAGGTGTCGCACAGAATGTTGCCGAAATGACGGCATCTTCCGGGCAACTCCACAGTAATGCAGAACTAATAGCAAACGGAGCAAACAGAGTTGCCGGTCAGGCTATGACCGCATCCACCGCAGCCGAAGAAATGTCCGCTACATCTGAGGATATTGCTCGAAACTGCCTGCTGGCAGCTGAAGGGGCCCAACGTGCCAATGAAGCAGCCGAGGTTGGTTCGAAGGTAGTCAATCAAACATTGCAGGTAATGAACAAAATTGCGGACCGAGTAAACGGCGCAGCGCAGTCTATTGCTTTATTGGAACAACGTTCCGACAGTATCAACGACATAATTGGTACCATTCAGGACATTGCCGATCAGACTAATTTATTAGCCCTTAATGCCGCCATCGAAGCAGCTCGGGCCGGTGATCAGGGGCGTGGCTTTGCAGTAGTTGCGGATGAGGTGCGTGCCTTGGCGACACGTACTACGGAGGCCACTAAGGAGGTCGGTGATATGGTCAGGGCGATCCAGAACGAAACCAGACAGGCGGTTACAACAATGAATAATGGTGTCCGTGAGGTGGAAAACGGCACGGTTGAAGCAAATAAGTCAGGAGAATCTTTGTCAGAAATTCTTGAGCAAATCAGTTCAACAACTCTCCAGATCAGTCAAATTGCCACTGCAGCGGAACAGCAGACCGCCACCTCTTCAGAAATAAGTAAGACCATGTTGCAGGTAACTGATATTGCACAACAATCTGCTCATGGAGCCCAGGAATCGGCCGCGGCAGCAAACATTCTCGCACGGTTGGCCGAAAATCTGCACCAACTGGTGGGACAATTTAAGCTGGCATAACAGAAGCCATTACAGTAACCAGTGAGCGTTAAGAAGTTTCCTAATAACTTTTCAAAGGAAAATATATGAGATGGATTGACACTAAGGACCAACTCCCCAATGATTCTGAGCGCATCCTCCTTTATACCCCGTATCCGTTTTTTGGAGATGATAATTCGTGTATCGGAAATATGGAGAGCATTACTTCCTGCACTATAAGTAAAGATAAAGATCAGGTGCCAATATTTACACACTGGATGCCATTACCTCCTAAACCGAAGCAGTACCCATGATCCCATTCATCTTCATGAATATGTAAAGATGTCAAAGAGTGCATCTAACGGACGTTGGATGCACTCCTCTCACGATTATTTTTATTTCGTTATATTTTCAATCTACATTTACAAGTAAACCTAATTTTCCGGCGAGCCAACGGGTGGTTGTAGCCTGAATGATAATGGTCATCAAGATGGTGATGAAGGTAATAGAAGCAATAATCTCTGCACCCGGCACCTTCATCCCAATAAGTATACCTGCCAGTGCACCTGGGATTACACCGGTTTCCCGTGTCCAACACATAAACAGCATTTCGTTTAAACTCCATTTAGCCCTTCGATCGGGCAAAGCACAGCAAAAAACCGTAACAGGCCGAGCAATCAGCATTAAAACAGCAACTAACGCAATGCCGCTCCAAAGATATTTTCCCATCATGGCAAAGTTGACCTGACTTCCGAGCAAAATAAAAATAAACATTCTCATAATCAGCGAAGTGGTCAGGATAAAATCTTCCAGTTTTTCAGCTTCCTGGTGTTCCATCTCAAAGCCGAAAGCATCCTTGTTACCTAGAATTATCCCGAATACAAAAACAGCCATAAAGCCGCTTGCATGGAAGTTCTCAGCACTCATGTAGGCGCCTGCCACTGACATCAGGGTTACCAATGGAGCATATTCAAGCAGGAAACTAAATTTTTCATGGGCAATAAGAAAAGCGGCTGCATAGCCCAAAGCACCACCCACAAGTACCCCGATCACGGCATTGCTCACCAGATCAAAGGACGCTTTGCCTATTGAAAAGTCCCCTCCGGTTCCCATAATAACCCCCAACAGGGCAAAAGTGACGATAGCACCCATAGCGTCATTAAAAGCCGACTCACTCATAACTGTTTGGGCCACCCGATCCTTAATCCTCACTTGTTTGAAAACGGGCACCAAAGTCGCCGGATCAGTAGATGCGATCACCGCACCGAACAACAATGAGGTTAGTAGAGGCATTCCCAGTATCTTATGAGCGGCGAAACCGGTAATCGCAACGGTAATGACAACCCCGATTGTAGCGATTACCACAATCGTGATCCACACATCTTTAAGTACTTTCAACCTCAGACTGGCTCCACCATCAAACAAGATATAGCAAGAACCGAAGATCAGGATCAGTTGATTGAAAGTCGAATCAGCCTTGACATCAATCAGACCTCCAATCTCCGGTCCAAGTCCAATCCCGACAAGCAGGAAGACAACTACATCCGGTACTTTGAACTTTGAAGCAATAATGCCACTGAACGATCCGGCACCAAGGATAATACCTATTACCAGCAGAATGTTTTTCGCTGAGTGAATTGCTGCTGACTCCATAAATACCATCCTTTATTTTAAAAAGTATAATTCTGAATACATTTTGTTGCGTAGAAAAATTGTGCCTGCAAATTTGATGTTACTGGTCACTAAAAAAGGGGATGGCCGAAGCCATCCCCACTGTTATAACACAAACAATCCACTGTGTTTCAAAGCAATCAGTGATCGATAGCTTTGGCCATGCCGAGGCCGGTATTCTGACGGACATACACTTCGTCGAACATCTCTTCTGAACGCCGGTTGGGGAACATCAGTGCTCCCAGGATAGCAGCCATGAAACCGAGCGGGATTGAGATAAGGCCCGGGTTTTTCAGCTTCAGGATCGGTTCGCTGAGGCCCATGATTGATTTGCCGTCTTTGCCTAATACATCTTTCTGAGCTTTAGCTAGTGCCTTGGCGTCTTTTTCAGCGAGAGCAGTACCAGGAGGAAGCGCCGCCTGTTTCTTCTCCATGGCGACAATAACTTTCTGTGCACCGGCAGCAACCAGCTTCGGATAAGTCATGTTAGGAGAAACCATAACCAGGCCGATTGAGGCAACGGTACCAACAACCAGGCCGGAGATAACACCGGCGGTGTTGAACTTGCGCCAGAACAGCGACAGCACGACAACCGGAAGGTTACCGGAGGAGGCTACGGCGAATGCCAGAGCTACCAGGTGGGCAACGTTGGCTTTTTCAGCCAAGAGGCCAATGCCGATACCGACAACACCAACTACCAATGAGGTGATGCGGGCAGCCAAGACCTGCTCATGCTGATCAGCATGACCGTCTTTGATAACGTTAACATAAATATCATGTGCAATAGCAGCCGAAGCGGCCAGAACCAGGCCGGATACAACAGCCAGGATTGTGGCGAAAGCAACTGAGCAGAGGAAGGCCAGAAATATATCGCCGAGGATTGGCGCAATATCAGCGCCTAACTGCTGTGCCAGCATCAGAGTAGCCATGTTCCCGCCCGGATCAACAGAGATAATACCCTGTGGAGTCAGGTTTACGGCAGCACCAAAACCAAGTAGAGTTGTCAGGACGTAGAAACCACCGATGATAAACATAGCGATAATAACTGATTTACGGGCAGCCTGTGCGGTAGGAACGGTGAAAAAACGCATCAGGATGTGCGGCATACCGGCAGTACCCAGAACAAGGGCCATACCGAGAGAGATCTGGTCAAGTGGTGATTTCATGAACAGACCTGGCTCAAGGAAACGTTGACCAGCATCAATTCCGTTAAGAACTACACCGTCTTTCAGCACCATCTTGGAAACGTGGTCCTGAATATCAGGGCTATTTACGATGGTATCAAAGAAGTAGATCGGGTTAAATCCGGCTTTAGCCAGTACCAGAATCGAAAGCAGGGCAGCACCGGACATCAGCAGGCCGGCCTTGATGATCTGAACCCAGGTGGTAGCAGTCATGCCGCCGAAAACAACGTAACCAACCATCAGGATACCAACGCCGACGATAGCGGTTTTGTAAGGGACGCCTACCAATAGCGCCATCAGCTTGCCTGCGCCAACCATCTGGGCAGTCAGGTAGAAGGTAGATACGGCAACAGTCGAGATAGCAGCGACAGCACGAACTGGCTTAGGATCGGTACGGAACGAGAGAATATCTCCCAAAGTGTACTTACCAGCATTACGGCACGGCTCGGCAACAATCAGCAGAACAGTGATGTAAGCGACGAGCCAACCAACCGAATACATAAACCCATCATAGCCGTACAGAGAAATCAGGCCGGAAATACCGAGGAAGGATGCAGCCGACATATAGTCACCTGCTATTGCCCAACCGTTCTGAGTTCCGGTGATACCACCACCGGCGGCGTAGAAGTCAGCGGCAGTTTTGGTCTGGCGTGCAGCCCAGACAACAACGCCAAGAGTGATGCCGATAATAACGGCAAACATGGAAAGAGTGATGGCTTTATTGGCTTTCAGTTCACGTTTTTTCGTCAATGGCGGAGCAACTGCAGGTGCAGGAGTAACGGCACCAGCGGCTGTAATAGCAGGGGCACCCGGTGTAGCAGCAGGTGCTGCAGCTGTCGCAGCGGCTGGAGCAGCAGCAGGAGTTTGCTTCGGCTCTTCAGCAAAGGCGGCTGCGGCAACGGTAAGGGCTAAACTTGCGGCGATGATTATTTTTTTGTAAGT
>CAIRND010000258.1 GCA_903879825.1 uncultured Geobacteraceae bacterium | reverse complement strand
TCGGCGTTCATTAAATCTCTGCGTGGCAGTGCCCCGGATGCGGCTCTTTACTGGCTGGCACGTATGCTGGAGGCGGGTGAAGATCCGATCTTTATCCTGCGTCGCATGATGGTCATGGCGTCTGAAGACATCGGTAATGCTGATCCGCGAGCTCTTCAGGTTGCTGTTTCGGCTCTGCAGGCGTTTCAGGTTATTGGTATGCCGGAAGGTCGCATTATACTGGGACAGGCTGTTACCTATCTGGCCACCGCTCCGAAATCCAACGCCTCGTATGTCGGCATCAATAGTGCTTTAGCTGAAGTCCGGAAAAGCGGGGCTCTGCCGGTTCCGCTCCATATCCGCAATGCCCCGACAAAACTTATGAAAGAACAGGGCTATGGCAAAGGCTACGAATATTCTCATGATTATGATGATGGTTACTCTGGGCAGGAGTGCCTGCCGGATAAGCTGGCTGGGACTAAATTTTATGAGCCGAAGGGACATGGCTATGAGAAAAATATTATTGAGCGGATGGAGTGGTTGAAGAACAGGAAGGATAAAATATCATGAAGCCCTTTGTTTTTGAGCGCAGTCAGACTCTGCCGATCTCACTTGAAACAGCCTGGAAGTTTTTTTCGAATCCGGCTAATCTGGTGAAGATAACTCCGCCGGATATGGATTTTCGTATTACATCACCGCCACAGAGTGTCGTTTATGCCGGTCAGATCATTACCTATACGGTACGGCCATTGTTACGTGTTGCCGTAGACTGGACAACTGAAATTACTCATGTTGACCGGCCCAATTTTTTTGTTGATGAGCAGCGTTTTGGCCCGTATCGTTTCTGGCACCATCAACACCACTTTTGCGAGGTGGAAGGTGGGGTAGAAGTGTCAGATCTTGTTCACTATCTGCTGCCACATGATCAGTTGGCCGGCCTGATTAATCGCCTGTTTGTCGCACCCCGCCTCAAGCGGATTTTTGATTTTCGCAGCACAGCACTACAAAAACTATTTTTAACGAAATAATGCCTCTATGAAACCAGGGAGAATGTACATGAAGCGACTTGCAATATTAACCAGCGGCGGCGATTGCTCCGGCATGAATGCCACCATCCGCGCGGCGGCCCGCACCGCTATTGCCAACGACATCGAGATGATCGGATACCGTAAGGGGTACGCCGGTCTCCTTAAAAACGACTATATTATTCTCAATTCACAAGCAGTTTCCGGAACATTACAACGTGGCGGAACCTTTCTGCAGTCTGCTCGTTCGGCGGAATTTCGTACCGAAGAGGGACGAAAAAAAGCGCTCGAAAATCTGCTCAAGGAGCGGGTTGAAGGGCTGATTGTCATCGGTGGTGATGGTTCGTTGAACGGCGCACTGGCACTGGAAAAAATGGGTTTTCCGGTGATTGGTATTCCCGCCAGCATCGATAACGACATTGCCTATACCGATATGGCGTTGGGGGTCGACACCGCCCTTAACAACATTATCTATGCCGTCGACTGTATCAAGGATACCGCCAGCTCTCATGATCGCGCCTTTATTGTTGAAGTTATGGGGCGTAATTCAGGCTACCTAGCTTCTACTACCGCCATTGCCACCGGAGCCGAGTTTGCCATCGTGCCGGAGGTGGAACTTGATCTTGGTGAAATGTGCCACCAGCTGCGTCAACGCTATGATGAGGGGCGGACAAACGCCCTGATTATCATGGCGGAGGGAGCCGGGCAGGCGCAGGTTATCGCTGACGGAATAAAGAATGCCATTGGCTTTGAGACTCGCGTAACTGTGCTGGGGCACTATCAGCGCGGCGGCGCACCATCAGTTTTTGACCGCCTGCTCGGAAGTCGCTTCGGCATGAAATCTGTCGAATTACTGCTCTCCGGTACAAAAGGTGTCATGGTCGGACTCTCGGCAAATTCACTTACCACCACGTTGCTGGAGATGGTCGTCAAAGGTGGGCAGAAGAAGCTGAACGAAGACCTGCTGCATATGTCAGAAGTTCTTGGAATTTAAATCGCAGGAGTATGTGACGTGAAAACGTTTTGATATAATTGACCACCCCCCGTGTAGCTTTTAAGCGGGGTGTGGATAATAGAGGGCCTGGAGAATTTGCGCATGGGACTCAGGAAAATTGGTTACAAAATGAACGTAGGGCTTTCGTTCTTCATTTCAACCATCTGTCTTGTGTTATTCATTACGTCCCTTTTTTACTATTTTATACGAAAACAGCTCTATTCGGAGATAATCGCAAATTTAAAATCTACTGTCAGTATCGGCGCAGACACCATCGATACTGATGCATTCAAAATACTGTCTGCAAGGCTGTCTTCCGAAAAATTATCACCAGAAGACATCACGACTATAGAAAAATCAGCAGCATTTATAAAGGTTTATAATCAGTTAAATAAAAATAGAGATTCAAAAAATGGTCTGGTTCTGTACATGTACACGCTCGTGCCCGGTAAAGACGGCACTCACGCACGGTTTGTGGTAGATGCGGATGTTATCAGTGATAAAATTAACAAAATAAGCCCTGATGAAATATCAGAGTTTGGCAAGCAGTACGATATATCCCTTCAGCCGATAACACAAAAAGCACTTGTTGAAAAACTGAATATAGTTAACACAAAATATGTGTATGACAAACAGTACGGCGTAAATTCAGTGATGGGTTTTGCACCGATCTTCGACAAGAAAACCAATGAGTATTTGGGCACGTTGGGCGCAGATATCTCTGATAAAAATGTTGCAATTTTTTTGAATAAACTTCTTGTAACAGGCGTGATTGTAACTGTTGTCTCACTTATATTAATTATCGGTATAACCCTCTTTATCGCTGGTTCAGTAAGTAAACCGATAACGAGTCTTTCGGAAATTGTGCAGCGTTTTTCCAACAAGGAATTCGACGTCCGGGCGTCCTTTGACACTCATATCAGAGAAATTTCCGACCTGATCAACAGTTTTAACTCGATGGCACAGATGATACAGCAGCACAACACTGAGCTTCTTGCTCTTAATTTATCCTATGAACGCTTTGTTCCCGTCGAGTTTCTTAGTTATCTGTCGAAGGAAAACATCATTGAGGTTAAGCTTGGAGATCAGATTCAGAGAGATATGGCGGTCATGTTCTCCGACATTCGCTCTTTTTCCACCTTATCGGAATCAATGACTCCAAAACAGACGTTTGACTTTTTGAACTCATACCTTGTTAATGTCAGTCCGATAATCAGTAGAAATGATGGTTTTGTGGATAAATACCTGGGTGATGGCGTTATGGCGCTGTTTCCGAAACGAGCCGATGATGCCATAATGGCAGCCATTGAAATGTGCAGGGAACTCGCGGGTTATAATGAAAGCCGATCTGCACTCGGTTTGATTGAAATTAAATCAGGCATTGGTATTCACATGGGTACGCTTATGCTTGGAACCATTGGCGATGAAAGGAGAATGCAGGGCACAGTAATCTCTGCTGCGGTAAATCTGGCTTCCCGAATGGAAAGTCTGACAAAGGATTTTGGTGTTTCAATTCTGATCAGTAAAGAAATCTTCAGCAGGCTTGATGATCCCGAAAAATACAAGTACCGGTTTTTGGGAAATACCAATGTGAAGGGCAATGTTGAAGGTGTTGCTATCTTTGAAATTTACGATGCAGATCCCGCAGGTATATTAGTCCAAAAAGATATGACGAAGCGTGAATTTGAAAATGCAGTCTATTACTATGGTATAGAAGATTATTCAGCGGCAAAAGTACATTTCCTGAATGTGCTGGTTGACTATCCGGGTGATACGGCATCGGCACTGTATCTTGCGAAGTGCCGGGAAAAATTGCTGCAGATACGTGAGTTAAGTCAATCTTAGTAGCTGCCAGTTGGCACGGTGGAGTACCATCCTACTTTAATAAAGACAAAGAGTCTAATTATGCGCACTAGTTCACGATTTCACAAAAAACGCTCGGTAAAAAGCGGGTTACCCCCTGGTACGCTGGTGCATATCGGCGCCACGTCAGATAAAAAAGTTCAGATTTCTGTTATCGGTTATGGGCCGGATGGCACCGAGGAGAGTAACTTCCAGCAGATCGACCAGTATCTTGAAACCCCCTGTGATAACACTGTTGTGTGGGTTAATGTCGAAGGGGTGCATGATATTGAGTTGATCCGTGCTTTGGGTGAGAAGCATTCATTCCATCCGTTGGTACTGGAGGACATTGTCAATACGGTGCAGCGCCCCAAAATTGAGGATTATGGCGATTATCTCTTCATCGTACTGAGAATGCTCCGTCCCAGTGAGGAGGGCGACTTCAGTTCGGAACAGCTGAGTGTCATACTCGGTCCTGACTACCTGTTTACCTTTCAGGAGGGGCTGAATGGTGACTCTTTTGATTCCGTTCGAGAACGAATTCGTAACGGCAAGGGCAAAATTCGCGGCATGGGTGCTGATTATCTGGCGTATGCCTTGGTTGATGCCATTGTTGACGGTTATTTCACTGTTCTGGAAGGATTTGGTGAGCGGATTGTCGATATTGAAGAAGAGTTGACTCAGTCACCAGACCAAAAATCTCTCCATCGCATCAACGGTATGAAAAAGGAGATTATCTACCTGCGCAAGACCGTGTGGCCACTGCGTGAAGCGATTTCCTTTTTGGAACGGGGCGACAGTCCTCTGCTGCATGATGCCACCCGTCTCTATTTCCGTGATGTCTATGATCACACCGTGCAGGTAATAGATACGGTTGAAACCTACCGCGACCTGCTTTCCGGCATGCTTGATTTATACCTCTCCAGCATCAGCAACCGCACCAACGAAGTGATGAAGTTTCTGACCGTGATCGGCACTATTTTTATGCCGCTGACTTTTTTGGTT
>CAIRND010000257.1 GCA_903879825.1 uncultured Geobacteraceae bacterium | reverse complement strand
CGCGTCGATGCCGAGCGCGACGGCGATCGCATCTACGCCGTCATTCGCGGCATCGGCACTGCAAGCGGCACGGCCGCAGCTGGTGCAGATGCCGTGTATTGCCATGCTCTGGAAAAAGCTTATGCCGACGCAGGCGTTGCCCCGCAGTCGATCGGTTTTATTGAAGCCAGCGCCGACGGCACCCCTGAACATGACCGCTGCGAAGCGAACGCCCTCAGTTCCTACTTTGTCGCAAACAACGTCTCTACCGCTCGGTCGTGCGCCATCAGCAGCGTCAAGGGAGATATCGGTCATAGTGGTGCGGCCTCCGGTCTCGCGTCGCTGGTGCGTGGCTGTCTCGCTCTGTATCATGAAATTATCCCCGCGTGTCGTGGCCTGGAAGCGCCGGCAGCGGCTTTTCCGGAAAATTCACCGCTGCATCTGCCCCGTTCCTCCCGATACTGGCTGCGCAACCGGGCTGACGGACCGCGCCGCGCCGGTATCAGCGTCCGTGGCGTAGACGGTTCCTGTAGTCACGTGGTGCTGGAGGGAGTTGATTCGCCTGATGTTGTACGCTCTGCCCCGCTTGGTAGCGGCACTGAAATGCTCTTTGCCGTGGCTGGTGACTCTTCGGATGAACTTCTCGTACAGCTTGATACGCTTGAAGAGTCGTTGCACAGCTCTCTCAGTGAGGACTTTTACTCTCTGGCAGCAGCCTGTCATGTGCACTATGCCGCAGCTGCTGAAAAAGCCCACGCCATGGCCATGGTTGCCAGAGGCCGTGACGAACTGGATGCTTTGATTGCACTGGGGCGGACGACTCTGCTGAACGGCGGTACAGTACCTGATACGGTGCCGGCTTTGCGCGACCGGCTTTTCCATGCAACCCACCCACTCGGGAACGATGGAAAGATCGCCTTTGTCTTTCCCGGTTCCGGCAATCACTATGCCGGCATGGCAATGGAACTTTTCAACCGCTGGCCCGACATTCTGCGCCGACAGGATCAGGAAAATCTCTTGCTGCGAGCCCAGTTCCAGCCGGAACTGTTCTGGAACGACGCACCACCTTCACTGATTAATTCCGATCATCGAGCCGTTATTTTTGGTCAGGTAGCCACGGGATGCGCCGTCAGCGATCTGGTCCAACACTTTGGCGTGCACCCTTCCGCTGTCATCGGCTACAGTCTGGGTGAATCGGCGGGGCTCTTTTCCCAGCGTGCCTGGCGCGACCGGGATGAGATGTATCGCCGCATGGAAAAATCGACCCTTTTCACCCATGATCTGGCGGGCGAATGCCGGGCCGCTCAGCGCGCCTGGGGCCTCGGCTGGCATGAAACCGTACAGTGGAGTCTCGGTGTGGTCGCTGCGCCCGAGCAGGATGTTCGCCGGGCACTTGGCGCATTCCCCCGCACCTACCTCCTGATTGTTAACACTCCTGACGAGTGCGTCATTGGCGGTGATTCTGATGGCGTGTCCCGCCTGGTCGCTGCACTTGGCTGCCGGTTTTTCCCGCTGCAGGGTGTTACAACGGTGCACTGTAAGGTAGCAGAACAGGTTGCCGTACCGTACCACGACCTCCATCTCTACCCGACGGAAGCACCTGCCGGAGTTACATTTTACAGTGGTGTCGCCGGTGATAGCTACGAGGTGAACCGGGAAAGTGCCGCCGCTTCGATCCTTGGCCAGGCGCTGCATGGCATCAATTATCCGCACGTTATCGAAGCGGCCTATCGGGATGGCGTCCGGCTGTTTCTGGAAATGGGCCCCGGAGCATCATGCAGCCGCATGATCGGTCGTATCCTTGGCGACCGGCCGCACCTGGCACGTTCGGCCTGCTCG
>CAIRND010000256.1 GCA_903879825.1 uncultured Geobacteraceae bacterium | reverse complement strand
AGCGGCCTGTCCGATTCATGTCGATGCCCGACTATTTGTGAAGGAGATGGGGCGCGGTGACCGGGAGGCCGCCTTCAAGGTGCTGGCCAGGACAATGCCGTTTCCCGGCATTCTGGCACGAATTTGCAACCACCCCTGTGAGCAGAAGTGTACGCGGGGTAAGGCGGGGGAGCCGATAGCAATTGGTCTTCTCGAAAAAAACTGCATAGAACAGGGGCACGGGAAGGTGAAAATTCAGCTTCTCCCGCGCAGAGAACAGGCTATAGCGGTTGTCGGTGCCGGACTCGCGGGGCTGACCGCCGCATGGGATCTGCTCAAGAAAGGTTTCAGAGTAACTATTTTTGAACGCAGCGACCGGCTTGGCGGCTCGCTGCATGACTTTCCCGAACATATACTGCCGCAGTCGGTACTTTCAGAAGAGCTGGCGTATCTGGATATTTTAAAAGCTGATATACGCTTTGGAGAGGATCTTGATGCGACAATCTTTGAGAGCATGTGTCAGGAGTACGACGCAATCTTCATCGATCGGGAAGCGGTGGCTGGGTGCGATCTGCCAATCAAGCGGCAAGATGATGGAGAAATTGCCATTGACGCCGCAACTGGTGCCACTGACCGTGAAAACGTTTTTGGCGGCGGTGGAACCCGGAATTGCGCTCTCTATTCGCCGGTCAACGAAACGCTTCAGGGACGCAAGGGCGCACTCTCCATCGAACGCACTATCCAGAAAGCACACATGGGCGCCGGCAGGGAAAATGACGGCCCGTATCGTACCAGACTTTTTACCAATCTGGCCGGAATCGACCATCTGCCCCGTGTACAACCGATGGACGTTGCAGCCGGTTTCAGTGATGCTGAAATCCGGGACGAAGCGGGTCGCTGTATCCAGTGCGAATGCATGGAGTGCGTCAAAGCATGTCTGTATCTGGAACGCTACCAGGGATATCCCAAAAAATACGCCCGTCAGGTATTCAACAACGAGCGGGTCATCTACGGCGCGGCTCACACCAAAAACCACTTTGTAAATTCCTGCAGCAATTGCGGCGTGTGCGAAACGGTCTGTCCAAACGATTTCAATATGGGCGATCTCTGTCTGCAGGCCCGCCGTACCATGAACGAGCAGAAGCAGATGCCCGCCTCGTTCCACGAATTTGCCCTACAGGATATGGCCCACAGTACTGGTGAAAACTTCGCTCTCAGTCACCATGAAGAGGGGAAAGAGGAGAGTGAGTGGCTCTATTTTCCGAGCTGCCAGCTCTGCGCCACCTCCCCCGGCGAAGTGCTTTCTTCATACCGCTTTCTAAGAGAGCGGCTGAGCGGCGGGGTCGGAATTATGCTTGGCTGCTGCGGTGCTCCCGCCTATTGGGCCGGCCGCGAGGACCTTTTCAGAGAATCTATCGGGACGCTCCACGACGAGTGGCAGCGACTGGGGATGCCTCGCGTAATCACCGCATGTTCCACCTGCCAGAGTCTTTTTAAAGATCATCTCCCTGAAATGGAGACGGTCTCTATCTGGCAAATGGTTGCGGAGACCGGTCTGCCGCTTGAAAGCTGCGCTGCTTCGGGTACGACACTGGCCATTGCCGACCCGTGTATCACCTGTCATGACAAGGGTACGCAGGAGGTCGTCCGGAACATTGTGCAGTCCCTCAGGGTGGCGGTCGAAGAGCTGTCGTCCAGCGGTGATACGCCTGAATGCTGCGGCTACGGTGGTCTGATGTTCAACGCCAACCCGAAGCTTGCCCGTGATGTCGTTGCCCGAAGGATTGACCGGGAAAATTCGACCGTCAACAATTATGATTACCTGGCTTATTGTGCTATGTGCCGCGACCATCTGGCCGCCGCCGGAAAGAGGGTTAGTCACCTGATTGAACAGCTCTTCCCGAATGTAGGGGGAGGTGATCCGGCGGCACGAGGCTGGATTTCCTGGTCAGAACGCCGCTCCAACCGTGCCCGGGTGAAGCAGGAGATACTTCGGGAACGTGGCGAAAGAGGAGAGGGAATGATGGCAGCTGACGAAGCAATGGCCCTGGATATGACCGTGGAAGTGCGGCGCAGGATCGACGAACGACGGATTCTGGATGATGATATCAGGGTGGTAATCCACCATGCGGAACAAAGCGGACAACGGCTGAAGAACAATCAGGCCGACCGTTACCGGGCCTGTTATCAAGCAGAAAACGTCACCTTCTGGGTTGACTACACTCCGCAAGACGGCCGTTTTATGATCCATAACGCCTACAGCCATCGCATGAAAATAGTCGGGGTCAAAAAATGAGCCTTCCGGAAGATGTTATGGAGTGGGGATGCGCCGCCTGCGGGGGGACCCTTGAAATGGTGAAAGTCGGCTTTACCTATATGAAGGGGAACTTTGAGGTAGACCTGCCCGCCTGCAGCAGTTGCGGAATGGTGCTGGTCTCCGAAGAGTTGGCTACCGGAAAAATGGCTGATGCGGAGCGGATTCTTGAGGATAAGTAGCGGTGCTTTGTAATGATGCCACTCGTTACGGCAAATCCCCCTTTCACAAAGGGGGGACTTTAAAAGCCTCCCCCTTTTCGAAAGGGGGATCGAGGGGGATTTGACTGTGCCACATCAATCATCACCATATGAATCAGGCCCATTACGGGAAATCACCGGCGTAACAATTCGGCCGGGCGGATTGACTCTGACCGACCGGGCCCTTGACTTCTGCCGTTTTACTCCGGGCGCACAACTCCTTGACGTGGGCTGCGGTGCCGGTGCAACGGTTGAGCATCTGTCCCGTCATTATGGCTTTGTCGCCAGAGGGGTTGATCTATCGCAGCTGATGATTGCTGAAGGTCTTGGCCGCAATCCTTCTTTGTCGCTGACAGTGGCTGCCGCCGAATCCCTCCCCTGTGCGGCGGATAGCATGAATGGCCTTTTGTGCGAATGCGTACTTTCCCTGCTGGATGAACCGTGTGTCGCCCTGGCTGAGTTTTATCGGGTACTGCACAACGGCGGTTATCTGATCTTGAGCGATATGTATGACAGGAATCCGGCCGATGGAGTCGGGACTGCGGCCCGGCCTCGGGGGATGGAAAGTCGCTGGCAGGTTGAAACGTGGCTCGCTGAAAGCGGCTTTGTGACGCAGGTATGGGAGGATCATACCCCGCTGCTCCGCGAGTTGGCAGCACACCTGATTCTTGCTCATGGCTCACTTGAAGGGCTGTGCTGCTCAGCGGGAAGCGCCGGGCAGCGACCGGGATATTATCTGCTGGTAGCCCGTAAACAACGGGATTAGGAGGTTGAAGCGTGGATCACTCAATGGTGCGGATGATGGAGTTGTCATACCACGGCTATTATTGCAGCCAGATCCTGCTGATTATGGGGCTGGAGGCACAGGGAAAGAGTAACCCAGATCTGATCAGAGCTCTGGGAGGGCTGGCCAACGGCTGCGGCTTTGCCGGCGGGCCATGCGGTACCTTAACCGGAGCCGCCTGTCTGCTCAGCCTCTATGCCGGTAAAGGGCTTGACGATGAATATCAGGACGAAGCCCTCACCCATATGCTCAAAGATCTCGGGGAATGGTTTACCCTCAGATATGGGAGCCTGTACGGTGATACAACCTGTGAAACCATCGTCGGTGACAGAACCGAAATGCGCCAGCGTTGCGGTGCCATTGTTGCAGAAACCTACGCCAGGGTGATGGAACTTTTGATAGCCGGAGGCTATGACATTGAGGTCGGGAAATAAACATACTACGGAGAGCCTGTGCCCTGTCTGTCTGGCACGGATACCGGCCGGGCGTTGTACTGAGGGCGATGATACCTTTCTCGTCAAGAACTGTCCGGACCATGGCGATTTTCGTACTCCGGTCTGGCGGGGGTTGCCATCCATTTCCGGGTGGTCACGGCCTAAAAAAGCGGTTCGCAGCGGTACGTATCAGGCTCCGGAGACACGCGGCTGCCCGTTTGACTGCGGCATCTGCTCTTGTCACCGTCAGCAGTCATGCACGGTGTTGATCGAGGTGACCAGTCGCTGTAATCTTTCCTGCCCGTTCTGTTTTGCTGGCGCTGGAACTGCTGCCGGGCCGGATCCGTCACTGGAGACCATAGCCGGCTGGTATCGGGCGGCACTGGAAAAAAGCGGTACGCAAAATATTATCCAGATATCCGGCGGCGAAGCGACACTCCGCGACGATCTGGTGGCGATCATCGCGCTGGGAAGGGATATGGGCTTTCCCTATATTCAACTGAACAGCAACGGCATACGTCTGGCGGCTGATCCTGCATACGCCATGGAGTTACAGCGGGCAGGGCTTTTCTCCGTATTTCTTCAGTTTGACGGCACCGAAGATCACATCTACCGGACAATCCGTGGCCGTTCCCTCCTTGACGAAAAACTCCGTGCAATCGAATACTGCGCAGCTGCCGGTCTCGGGGTGGTGCTGGTTCCAACGGTCGTCAGTGGAGTCAATACCTACAATATCGGTGATATTCTGAAGCTGGCGCTTAAGCTGGCACCGGCAGTGCGGGGAGTACATTTTCAACCGGCCAGCTATTTCGGCCGTCATCCCGGCCCCCCCGAAGAGTGCGCCCGTTTCACCCTCCCAGAACTGATGAGGATCATTGAGGAACAGACCTGCGGCCTGATGAAGGCGGAGCATTTCTGCCCACCCGGATGCGAGCATCCGCTCTGCTCGTTTCACGGCAATTTTCTCCGTTTGCCGGGCGGTGAACTGCAGTCGTTGACCAGGCATGCACCGGATTGTGGTGAATCCGGTGCGACGGAAAACGAGGGTACCGGTCGTTCAGTTTCCTGCGTAGCAAGGCAATGGTCCGCGCCGGTCGCTGCCGCCGTCTGCTGTGACACCAACAGCCTTGATGCTTTTATTGAAAATCACCGCACCAACACCTTTGCCGTGTCGGCCATGGCATTTCAGGATGTCTGGAATCTGGATCTGGAAAGAGTCCAGGAGTGCTGCATCCATGTGGTTGCCCCGGATGGCGCAATGATCCCGTTTTGTCTCTATAATCTGACTTCAACCGAGGGGAAACCCCTCTATCGGAGACCGCTATGCTGACGCCGCTTGAACCATGGATACATGCAAAATTAGCTCTGCCTGCCTCCACTACGCTGACCAGGGACGCTCTTGACGACTACCAGCTTGGCAGGCTACAGGCAACAATTGCGTATGCACGCAGTCACAGCCCGTTTTATCGCCACCATCTGGCGGGAACCGATGCGGCGGAGCTCCGTTGTCTGGGCGATATATCCACACTTCCTTTCACCACGCCGGCCGATATTATGGAGAACGATCTCCGCTTTTTATGCGTATCCCAGAGCGGGATTGAACGCGTGGTGACCCTGAACAGTTCCGGTACGACGAACAAGGCCAAGCGACTCCACTTTACCGCGCCGGATCTGGAATTGACGGTGGACTTTTTTCGCCACGGCATGGGCACTCTGGTCACATCTGGCCAGCGGGTGCTGATCCTGATGCCGGGTGAACTGCCTGGCAGTGTTGGGGATCTGCTGGTACAGGGATTGGCGCGCATGGGTGCCACCGGGTTTATCCACGGCATTGTCCGGGATGAAGCGGTTGCGATTGCCGAAATCGTTGCGCGGGAAATCGATTGTATCGTCGGTCTTCCGGTGCAGGTTCTCGCTCTGGCACGTCATGCGGCAGCGGCGGCTATTCCGGTCGGCCGGATCAAAAGTGTCCTGCTCAGTGCCGATTATGTCCCTGCTGTGGTGGTTCAGGAAATAGAGCGGATGTGGGGCTGTCCCGTCTTTAATCACTACGGTATGACCGAGATGGGCCTGGGCGGGGCGGTAGAATGCCGGACACGCAGCGGCTGCCATATCAGGGAAGCGGATCTTTATGTTGAAATTATCCATCCCGTCACAGGTCTTCCTCTGCCGGACGGGGAATTGGGAGAGCTGGTTTTTACCACCCTGACCCGGAGCGGTATGCCGCTTATCCGCTACCGCTCCGGTGATCTGTCTCGATTTATTCCCGAGCCGTGCCCCTGCGGGACGGTGCTGAAACGTCTTGATCGAGTCAGGGGCAGGTTGGCCGGTATTGTACAATTGGCGGGTGAGAATCCGGTGAGCATGGCCGATCTGGATGAAGCGCTGTTTCCACTGCCGGGTCTGATCAATTTTCGGGCCGCGGTTTCAGAGGAAAACGGCCGGGATGTTCTTCACGTAACCATTTTAACCGGTGGTGGCCCTGCAGAAAAACTGTGCAGCTCGGCCCGACAGGCACTGAGTTCAATACCGGTTTTGCAAAAGGCACTTGCCGGGGGAAGGCTCGCTATTGCCCCTCTTGCCATTGACATTGAAAACAACTGGCTGAATAGCGGCAGTATTAAACGCACACTTTATGATCACCGGGAGGAACTGACATGCTGATGAGCTGGCTGGCGCAGACCGTATGCGGCCTGCAGAACGAGGGGAAAAATCTTGCTTTGGTAACGGTGCTCAGTAAATCGGGATCGGCCCCCTGTCTGGCTGGCGCCAAGATGGTGGTTTGCTCCGATGGAACCACTGTCGGCACCGTGGGGGGCGGGGTGCTGGAGGCCGCTGCACAAAAAAGGGGTGCCAGGGTTTTCGCGTCCGGTGGCGCCGAGATGTTGTCCTTTGATCTTTCCGGAGCAGATGCCGCCAGCATGCAGATGATCTGCGGCGGAAATGTGAAACTGCTGGTGGATTATATTCCCGCATCACCACTGAATATTGAAATGTTTTGTAAGCTGCGTGGTGCTCTGGAGGTCGGTGAAAAATGTTACCTGATCGCCGCGCTCGGCCCGGTCGGAGCGGAGAAACAGCGGACCACCCGCTGTCTGGTTCTGGAGGACGGCTCAGTCACCGGTGACTTTTCGTACCCGCACCAATGGCTCGACCTGTTGATTGAAAAGGCCCGGCGATCAACGTATCCGGTTGTGGAGATCATCGAAGAAAATCAGTTTGTCATCGAACGCTGCTTTGTTCCCAGCACCGTTTTTATTTTCGGTGCAGGTCATGTTTCACAACAGGTGGCTCTGCTGGCCGAAAGTGTCGATTTTCAGACGGTCGTACTCGATGACCGGAGTGAATACGCCAATGGTAAGAGATTTCCTACGGCCGATTCGATCAAGGTGCTGGATTCTTTTGAAGAGTGCTTTGCCGGAATGGAAATGAACGGTGACAGCTATGTGGTGATTGTCACGCGTGGACATCAGCATGACAAGACGGTGCTTGCCCAGGCTCTGTGCACCGGGGCGGGCTACATCGGCATGATGGGGAGCCATCGCAAGCGGGAGGAATTGTTCAAGGTTCTCCAGCAGGAAGGTTTTTCATCCGCAGACCTTACGAGGGTGCATTGCCCGATTGGTCTGGACATCAAGGCGGCGACAACGGGCGAGATTGCGGTCAGTATCATTGCAGAGTTGATCCGGACCCGGGCGCAGGCCATCGTGTGATATGAGCGCCTCTGTTACGGCCATAATCCTTGCTGCCGGCTATTCTTCACGCATGGGAACGTTTAAGCCGCTCCTGTCGTTTGGGGGGACAACGGTTCTGGAACGTGCAATCGAGCTGTTCCGTGCGGCTGGTATCAGTGATATCCGGGTTGTTGTCGGCCACCGTGCCGGTGAACTGCTGCCGCTGCTGGAGCGTATGGATGTTCGACCGGTGCTAAACGAGCGCTATCAGGACGGTATGTTTTCATCAGTGGTTGCGGCTGCCGAAAGTCTCGAAGATGAGAGGGGCGCTTTTTTTCTGCTGCCGGTAGATATCCCGCTGGTGCGCCGGCAGACGGTTGAACTCCTGCTTCGCACCTATCAGGGCGGTTCAACAGGTATTTTGTATCCTGCCTTTCGCGGCACGCGGGGACATCCGCCGCTACTATCTTGTTCGTATCGCACTGCTATAATTTCCTTTGATGGCAGCGGAGGTCTGAAGACGCTCCTGATGCAGTATGAAGATGATTCGGCAACGCTCGAATGCGGCGATGAAGGTGTCCTGCTGGATATGGATACCCCGGAAGATTACGAGCGCCTGCACTCTCTGGTGCTACGGGGAGCTATCCCCTCGCGGCAGGTCTGTCTGCAGCTTCTGGACATGAAGTTTGAGGCTGACAGCCCGATAGTGGAACACTCCCATACCGTTGCCCGTGTGGCGCTTCACCTTGCCGGAATGTTGAACAAAAACGGGTGTCATCTGGATCTGTCATTGATCGAGGCGGCTGCTTTGCTACACGATCTGGCCAAGGGTGAGCGTGACCATGCTGCGGCCGGTGCCGCTCTGCTGGAACAGATGGGGTACGGCGTTGTTGCCGATCTGGTTGCCGTTCATACGGATCTTCCCCCACACCTGGATGATGGTGTCGATGGCGCTGATCTGCTCTATCTTGCGGATAAACTTGTTGATGGATCACGGGTTATGTCGCTTGAATCCCGTTTCAGTCGGCCTTTGGAACGATATACTCATGATCCGCTGGTTGTTGCCTCAATTCTGCGGAGGCTTGAAAGTGCCCGGACGATACAGCGGCGCGTGGAAACCTATGCGGGATGCGCTTTGGATGCAATTTTTGCGAATTTTACGGATGGTGTCGTTCCAGATACTCAGTCATGAGCCGTCCAGAACGAAACAGGGAGGGATGCACAGTCTACCTTTTGCGCCACGGCGATTCACGTTGTGATTCGATCCGTCGATTCATCGGCCGGAGTGATGACCCTCTTAACGAAACGGGCCGGGCTCAGGCCGAATGGTGGTGCCGGCAGCTTTCGCACATTCCGTTCAGGCATATTTACTGCAGTGATCTGATACGATCAAGAGAGACAGCGCGGATAATCGGTCGCCACATTCCAGCATCGCTGACCGTTCTGTCGGGGTTGAGTGAAATCGATCTTGGCAGCTGGGATGGTATGCCGGTCAGCGAAGTGCGCCGTCTGTTCCCGCAGCACTATGACAGTCGAGGGGCTGATCTGGCAGGTTATCGCCCGGATCGGGGAGAAAGTTTTTTCGATCTTTCTGCACGGGTACTGCCCGTTTTTGAAGAAGTGGTGCACCATTCAAACGAAAATCTGCTAATTGTCGGCCACGCCGGGGTGAACCGGGTCATTCTCTGCCATCTGCTCGGCATGCCGCTGGCCAATCTGTTTCGCCTTGAGCAGGATTATGGCTGCCTGAATATACTGGAATACAAAGGAGACGTCGGGGTGGTACGTCGGATGAATATTCCGGCGGAAATTAATACTAATTTTCATGCTTGCCGGAAAAGGAAGTTCCCGCTATAGTGCCGCCACATTTTACCACTCTCCGAGTTGCATCAGCCTACCAGGGAAAAATCCTCATGGCCTGCAACCTGCGGGTGTCGCCGGAAACAGCGCCGCCCTCCTTTGAAAAGGGGAATTCGTGTTTGATGGATCACCGCCGGTGGTTCGTCCGCGCCCCTTTTCTGCTGAGAAGGGGCGTTTCTGTTACGTGCATGACAAAAAGGAGGAAATTGTATGAAGCAACATACCGGTTATTGGTTGACTCTTGTGGTTCTGACGTGCTTTTGGGCTGCCACAGCACAAGCGGAAAAGGGCTTTATCCTGTTGGCCAGCACTATCGGTCCCATTGATGCGGGGATTGTTACGGCTCTGGAGGACGGTTTTGAAAAGGAAACCGGCATTCGCGTGCGGCATGTGGGGGCCGGTACCGGTGAAGCACTTAAGATGGCTGAAAAGGGGGCCTTTGACCTGGTGATGGTGCATGCCCGTTCACTGGAGGAAAAATTTGTTGCAGCAGGCTTTGGCACGGAGCGGATTCCTTTCATGTATAATGATTTCGTGCTTGTCGGCCCCCACAGTGATCCTGCCGGTATCCGGGGAATGAAGTCCGCACCGGCCGCATTGAAAATGATTGCGGAAAAATCAGGCCACTTTGTCAGTCGCGGTGACAAATCCGGCACCCATGTGGCAGAGATGGAATTGTGGGGCAAAGCGGGTTTGAAACCGTCCGGTGCGTGGTATCGAATCTACGAAAAGGGGAACGAAGGCAATGTCCCGACGCTACGATTTACCAATACCTCAGGCGCGTACACGCTCATTGATCGTGCCACCTACCTCTCAATACAAAAAGAACTCACACTGGAAGTACTTGTTGAAGGTGATGAAGCCCTGTTGAATCGAATTTCGCTGATTCCGGTCAATCCCAAAAAATTTCCGCAGGTCAACTATGAGGATGGTGCCGCTTTTGTTCGCTGGCTTACCGCACCAGCCAAGGGACAGAAGATCGTCGCAGAATTTGGTAAAGATCGTTTCGGAGCAGCCCTATTTTTCCCCGACTCAAAAGAATGGAAAAAACAACAAAACCAGTAGGTTATTCTAAAGGAGACACTCATGGTCACAAAACAAATTCTGGCCCGATTGACAACACTCGCCGCGACACTGACAATCCTCATCTGGGCAAACAGTGCCCTGGCAGCATCAAAAACGGTCATCCTGGCCACCACCACCAGTACGCAGGATTCGGGGCTGCTGGATGTTCTGGTGCCACTGTTCGAGAAGGACAATGCTCTTAAGGTCAAGACGATATCCGTCGGTTCCGGCCAGGCCATGAAGATGGGTGAAAAAGGCGAGGCTGATGTATTACTGGTACACTCACCCGATGCCGAAAAGAAATTTATGGCTGAAGGTTTCGGCGTCAGTCGTCGTCTGGTGATGCACAACGACTTTATCATCATCGGACCTGCTGCTGATCCGGCAAAGATCAAAGGTGTCGGCGCTGCCGAAGCGATGAAGCGTATTGCTCAGTCCGGTGTCGTATTCGCCTCTCGTGGTGATAATTCCGGTACTCATGCCAAAGAAAAAGGTCTCTGGAAAGGTGCTGCCATAAATCCCGACGGGCAAAAGTGGTATCAGCAGACCGGTCTCGGCATGGGGCAAACGCTTAATATCGCAGCCGAAAAAAAAGGCTATGCGCTGACGGATCGCGCGACATATCTCTCTCTTAAAAAAGGGTTGGGACTTGAGATTCTGGTGGAGGGCGATGGCAAGCTGCTTAACGTCTATCATGTTATCGAGTTAAATGCGGTCAAGTGGCCAAAAGTGAATGCTCAGGGCGGCAAGGCTTTTGCCGACTTTATGGTGACAAAGCAGGCTCAGGAAATTATCGGCCGCTTCGGTGTGGAGAAATATGGTGCGCCACTGTTTTTTCCTGATGCCGGCAAAAAACCGGAATCACTGGGCCTGTAATCAAATCAGAAGCCGGGTTGTAACTCAAAACCGTTTTACTCTGCATGGGTGAAATCTCTTACATACGGACAGCTTGCTTTTTGGGTAAATCGCCAGTATCATTTGGCTAATAAAGCCTATGGAGGTTTAATTTGACTACTCTGGCAATGAAAAGTGAGCTGTTGCATCATTTGAACAGGCTGCCAGCCGCAATGCAGTGTCAAGTGTTGCAATTTACTCGGGCACTTGAAAAAACCGTTCATGCCGGTATTCCCGGCTCAACTTTAACTTCCTTTGCTGGCTGCATACCTTTGGATGATCTGAACGTTATGTCGCAGGCGGTGGAAGAAGGTTGTGAGCGGGTTGATTTGCATGAATGGTAGCTATCTGCTCGATACCAATATAGTTATTGCACTATTCGCTAATGACACAAATGTGCTTTATCAACTTTCCACTGCTGCACAGGTATTTGTGCCATCTGTTGTTCTTGGCGAACTTTATTATGGGGCGAACAAATCTGCCCGTAGCAAATCAAACATTTCACTCATCGACAGCTTTGCCTTGAAAAGTAGTGTTCTTGTTTGTGATGGCGAAACCGCCAGGCATTATGGTCGCATTAAGGACCTCCTCCGCGCAAAGGGAAATCCGATTCCGGAAAATGACATCTGGATTGCAGCCCTTGCAAAACAGCACCATATGAAATTGGTTACCAGAGACCAACATTTTTTAAGTATAAAGGAAATAAAAGTAGAACAGTGGTGATTGTGCTGGTTCATATCCCTTTCCCTCTGTCGGCACTTCCGGGTGCCGACAATTGCCACACCACTTGCTGCTTACGGGGGAATTCTCCCCACTCCGGTCTTGTTACTACTCTTTGCTCCCCTGTACTACACACGCAACTCCTCCCAAAAACAACCTGTTACCAATCTGGCGCGGCTTTTGCTAATTCCCCGTAGCATTCAAGATGACGATGAAGTCAACACAGGCAACGCTTGAATGTAAATTGGAATAGTTATAGTAAAAACTACGCTCCGTAAAGGT
>CAIRND010000255.1 GCA_903879825.1 uncultured Geobacteraceae bacterium | reverse complement strand
ATATATTTTAACCCCGGCCATCAGCACTTCGCCCGATGTTGGGTGATTCATCCCCCCCAACACGGACAGGAGTGTGCTCTTCCCCGAACCGGACTGCCCCATGATCGTTATAAATTCACCAGCTTCGATGCTGATATCGACCCCGCGGAGCGCTTCAACAACATCATCACCGCTGGCATAGTGTTTTTTCAGGTTGGTTATCTCGATAAGTGCCATATATTCCTCGTTTGTGTTGAACCCGTTTGTAAATGATCTTTTTACAACGCCCGGAGCGCCTCTGTCGGATCCATCTTGCTTGCATGTAACGCCGGATACAAACTTGCCAGCAACCCAAGTGTCACAGCAAGCCCTATGGAACCAAACGCTACGGTCGAATCCCAGAGCAGGAGCGCATTTTTGCTCTCCGCCATAAACGGCAGTGTCAGTTTAGCACCTGTCATGCCGACGGCATACCCCAGCAACCCGGCTAACAGGCTCACCAGAGCAGCTTCAAACAGGATAATCCGCATGATATGGCTTTTGCGGAAACCAATAGCCCGGAAGACCCCAATTTCGGCAGTCCGCTCATTGACACTTCCCATCATGGTGACGAAGACAATCAGGGAGCCGATAAAGATGACCACGCCGGCCATGGCATATGAAAATCGTTTAAACTGATCCAGCGCCTTAAGACGTCCTTCGACAACCTGCTGAATAGCAGACACCTTGGCTCCCGGCAGTTTTTCTGCAATTTGAGTAACCATGTCGCCGATGGGACAACCTGAGCAGAGCGCCGCTACCTCTGCAAGGGTAATTTTACCTTCCTTACCGAGCAGTTTTTGGGCTTTGGGTAAACTGGCAAAGACAAGCGCGTCATCTTGTGAGCCGGTCTGATCGAGCACTCCGGCAACCATAAACGTCTCATTCTTTATCTTGATGCTGTCACCGGCACCGGCATTGAGAACTTTGGATGCGTCGCTTCCCAGCAACACCTCATTATCACCCTTGGGGGCCTCACCAAAGATTTTCCACCACTGTTTCATCTTCAATTCACTCTCAAAATTGACTCCGACCAGCAGTACGTCGTGGCCGCCAACAGTTACCCCCCCCAGCACTTTTGGCGCGATGGCAGAAATATTTTTGCTGTTGGTGATGGTTTTGATCGAAGCCAGGTCCTGTTGCAAAATCTCACGCTGATCGAAAGTTACTCCCCCCAGACTGATGCCACCATAATTCATGGACAGCCCGTTATTTTGAGGAGTGATCAGGATATTGGCACCAAACTCATCCATCTTGCGCTCTATATCGCTGGACATGGAGCGGGTCAGGGTCACCAACGTGACAATGGTGGCGATTCCGACGGTCAACCCGACGGTCAGAAAAGCCATTTTTGCCTTACGTCGTCTCAAATTGTTAATGGAGATGGTGTGCAGTTTCATCAGAAGTATCTCGCGCCGTCTTTCAGGTCACTCGCCTTGATAGAAATGGTGCTGCCGTTCAGTTGCAATGGCAGATATCCGGGATTGCACCCCCCGCTCGCATTGGGGCCAAGCCTATTGATGGCAAATTTCTGGTTGCAGTTATTGCAGTTCATTTTATCACCCTGCTGCTCATAGCCTTTTTTCGAACGATAACAGGAATCACAGGCATCGAAAGCGGTGCGCACGCTGCCATCCGAAGCTTTCACCGCGAAGAAGGCGATCTCTTTGCCGCCATCCTCAAATTTATAAAAATGTGCCTTGCCATCAGACAACTTGGCAACGGCCAGTGTAACGACGCCGTTAGTAGCTTTCACTTTTTCGTACTTGCCAAGTGAAAAGGCAAATACGGTAGCAGCACTAATCACCAGCGCCACCACGAGAAAACCTGCAATTAAAACGTTCTTTTTTTGATTCGTAATCATGAAGAATCTCCTTGTAATCACTGTTTGTTATTTACAACAAAACCTTTGCCCTGGCCACTGCAGCAACCCGAAACAGGTAATTGTTCAAAACTGACCCTGAACGCCAGAAGCATCAGGAGTGTGACCGCTACAATCACCAGTACGATATTGATGCCCCTGTTATTCATCTTTACTTTACCGTGTATGAAAATTTAGTCTGACGGGTCTTGCCATCTTCCAGCAGGAACTTGCACATGACGCCGTAGGTGCCTTTTTTTGAAAAGTCAAAATCAGCGCCAAAATGCCCGTGCATTCCCATCATTCCCTTGGTTTGAAAACTTTTATCCGGATTTTGAACCTTAATCGTTACCGTCCCATCTGTCACCGCCTTGCCACTTTTGGCATCTTTGAATGACAATGAGATATGGTGGGTTTCCTTCACACCCTTGGGCATCTCCATGCCCATCGCCTTCATGGCCTCAGCCATGGTTTGAACATTAAAAGTTGCCTTGATGCCATCAACGACCTCTTCGTGAGCGGCAGTAGATTTATGCTCCATTGCATGACCACTGTGATCCATAGCAAAGAGGGCAAGGGGGGAAGAAAGGGCAAAGATGGCTGCTGTCACTACTATCAGTTTTTTCATTGGTACATATCTCCTTAGGAGGTGGAATAGACTTCACCGTTATGTTAGCAGATACCATGCCATCTCATAACCATCTGAATTTACAATGTATTCAAACATCGCAAGGAGAGAAGTGCAGACTATTCTACAATCAAGTGGGGGATATGCTTCACTAAGGACGACGAAGGGGAAACCGCTGAAGACCTTTTTATGCCTTGGAATTGAGCACCACAATCAGTTCCATCTCAAAAGCTGATTTTCATAATCTATGGTGAAATTGAAATAGCGCAGAAATGAATTACCCAGAAGTCCATCCGCACCGATGTTGCTATGTGCCGGCATGACAACAACCTCGGCATTGGCAAGAATTTTGTCATCAACCTCAATATAATCCACCTTTGTCAGCAGACTGTCCGTTGATGCCCCGTTTGCGCTGATGCTCTTAACTTTTGTCAGCCTGTTTTTCTTCAGGTGAAGATCAGATGCCAGCGTGGAATAGAGCATGGTTACCGATGCCCCGGTATCCAGAAGCATCCGGGCTTTTACTTTTCTTCCTTTATTTTTAAATACCACCGGGACGATTATCTGATTATTATTTATGCTGATTTTGGTTGATAATAAACGCTTTTCCATTGAGCTCTGTTCTGGTCCCGGCTTAACTTTGCTCGCATTTTCGTTGTTTTTGGAAAGTTTATTTTTATACTCTTGCGGGATTTTAGCGGCATCATCAACCCAGAAGGTTAAGCCGTTGTTGTCTTCATATTTGAAATGTATCGGCATCTGAGGAGGGATTTTACTCTTATCATCAAGCCAGGAGACCACCCCATTTCGATCCGTGTATTTGAAATATTCTTTGGCTGAGGCCACAGTGACACCGACAGTTATCGCTGTCAGTAAAATGATAAGATAAAAAGCAATCCTCATGACCGGTCCTTGTAATGGGTTAAAAGTTGAATTACTTCTCTGGCGACACGATCCCGTACTTTTCCATCCGATACAAAAGCGTATGGCGGGGGATCCGCAAAAACCGCGCAGCAGCGGTCTGGTTCCAGCCTTTGCGCTCAAGTGCTTCGACCACAACCTCCCGCTCCAACTGTTCCAGAGAGTAGCCTTCATCGGGCAGATTAATAACATGCACCGTTTGAGAACCGTTGAGAGGGGCACAACTCCCATTACGTATTTTATCCGGTAGATCATTGATGGTTATGGTGTCACCGTCCCGCATGATCAGCAGGCGCTCCACCAGATTTTCCAGTTCACGTACATTGCCCGGCCACCGATATGAAACAAGCTCAGCTAAGGCGCCACTATCAAAGGTGACCGCACCAGCACCATGTTTTACGCAAAAATAGCGTAACAGCAGGGCAATATCATCTTTACGCTCCCGTAAGGACGGCAGATGAACCGGAATGACCGCAACGCGGTAGTAGAGATCCTCTCGAAATGTGCCGTCAGCCAGCGCTTTTTCTATATCAAGGTTGGTAGCGGCCACCACCCGCACATCGATCTTGTACGATTTTGTTCCACCAACCGGCTCAACGACTCTCTCCTGCAAGGCGCGCAACAGCTTGGGCTGCAGGTCAAGCGGCAGTTCACCGACCTCATCCAGGAAAAGAGTTCCGCCATCT
>CAIRND010000254.1 GCA_903879825.1 uncultured Geobacteraceae bacterium | reverse complement strand
CGGCAGGTCGGTCCACTGGACAGAGAAGACAGAGGCATCCTCAACCATTACCTGCTGACATGCTATTTCCACAAAAGGTGTGCGAGAGGACATGGAGGCATTTTGCCATCAACATCAGATAATGCAATCTAAATTGTTTCCATCGATATTCACGCTTGACAAGTTTCAAAATAGTATTAAGATAAAAACCATCCTGTTAGGAATTAAATATAACATTGAAAGGAGACCCTGCCCATGTGGACTGCAAGATTTAAGATTCGTCCGGTTTCCCACTGCAAAGAGGGTTGCCCTAGTTAGCCCGCCGCCGAGAGGCTGTGGGCGATCAGAAAAAAAACCCTTCTGTCATCTGACAGGAGGGTTTTTTTTGTTGAAGCACTCTTTATCTGTTATGATGTCCGCCGCAGTTATCCTGTACCCCACATTATGTCGAGAGATCCGTATGAAAAAATATAGCATCATCGTGGTTGTCGTCGTTCTTATAGGAACAATTGGTGGGTATCTTTTTTATAAACGTACGCCCGAAGTCAGCTACAAGACGGCCAAAATAGAGCGCGGTACGATTGTCTCCACCGTCGCCGCCACCGGTAACCTTTCGGCGGTGACGACTGTTCAGGTCGGTACTCAGGTCTCCGGCACAATTCAGAAGATTTTTGTCGATTTCAACTCGCGGGTCAAAAAAGGTCAGGCAATTGCCGAAATAGACCCCTCGCTATTCAACGCTTCGGTGGAGCAGGCGCAGGGGAATTACCTGAGCGCTGAGGCCAACGTGCAAAAAGCAAAAGTTGCGCTGGCCGATGCTGAACGTACTTTCACCCGTAATAAAAAAATGATCGTTGACGGTATTATTTCGCAGGGTGATTTTGATGTCGCCGAAACGGCGTTGCAATCCTCAAAAGCGTTGCTTAAAGCGGCTGAAGGGGCGGTTGCCCAGGCTCGTGGCTCGCTGATGCAAGCCAAAACAAATCTGCGCTACTCGACGATCCGCTCACCGGTTGATGGTGTCGTTATCTCCCGAGCCATTGATGTAGGGCAGACCGTCGCTGCATCATTTCAAACGCCGACACTTTTCACCATTGCCCAGGATCTGACTAAGATGCAGATCGAGGTGAGCGTTGATGAAGCGGACATAAGTCGCATTAAACTCCAGCAAAAAACCAGCTTCACCGTTGACTCATATCCGGAGCAGACTTTCCGCGGCAACGTCGTGCAGATTCGCAGTGCACCGATTATTACCCAAAATGTGGTCACGTACGTTGTCGTTGTTACCGTTGGCAATAGCGATATGAAGCTGAAGCCGGGCATGACGGCCAATGTCTTGATTGAGGTGGCGAAGAAAGACGATGTACTCAAATTGCCGCCAATAGCCCTGCGCTTCAAGCCGAAATCGAAAGGGAGTGAGACGAAAGAGAAGAGTGCAGGAACTACCACTCAACGCCCCCCAGGTGGAGGCGCACCGGGTAGTCAGGGTAAAGGCGGGCCCAGCAAAGGCAAGGATCGGAGCCAACAGGTGTATCTGCTCAAGGAAGGTAAGGCGGTCGCCTCTCCGATAAAAACCGGAATAGCCAACAACATCAGCATCGAATTGGTCGAGAGCGATCTCAAAGAGGGGGATGAGGTCATTATCGAGCAGACCGGCGGCGATACAAAGAAAAAAGCGGGAGCAAGCTCATCACCAATGGGGCCTCGATTTTAAATGAACAGTGTCATCTCGTTAACCGATATTCGCCGGGTCTTCAGCATGGGAGACCAACAATTCGAAGCTCTTAAAGGGATCTCCTTCGATGTTGGTGCCGGCGAATTCGTTGCCATTATGGGCGCATCCGGCAGTGGTAAATCAACCTGCATGAATATCCTCGGTTGTCTGGATCTTCCGACCTCCGGCAGTTATCTCCTTGATGGT
>CAIRND010000253.1 GCA_903879825.1 uncultured Geobacteraceae bacterium | reverse complement strand
TGGCCGGCATCCGGCATTTTCCCCTCGAAGTATGAAATGGTGGGCCCACCAGGACTCGAACCTGGGACCAACCGGTTATGAGCCGGTGGCTCTAGCCAACTGAGCTATAGGCCCGTAGGGGAGTTGCATAATAGTGGAGACCACTTCCACTGTCAAGTCATTTTAGAACAATTTCCGCAATTACGCCCGCGAAAGAAAACGGCCATCCCGGGTATCAACTTTTACTTTTTCACCCGATTCAAGATACGGAGGGACACGTATTTTTAGACCGGTTTCAAGTATCGCTTCCTTTGTTTCGGCGGTCGCAGTTGCATTTTTCATAACCGGCGGCGTTTCTACAACCGTCAATTCAACCGTCATGGGCAAATCAACATTTACCATTCTTCCTTCAAACAGGCCAAGGACAACTTCGGTGCCATCAAGCAGATAGAGCGCGAGTGCGGCAAACTCATCTGCCGGCATCTCAAACTGCTCGTAATTTTCCAGGTCCATAAAAACGCCGTTGCCGCCGTCTGCATAGAGGAATTGCCCTTTATGGCGTTCGAAATCGGCTTCATCCACCTTATCACCCGAGCGGAAGGTTTTATCCAGCACCTGTCCGGTAATCAGGTTGCGATAGCGGGTTTTGACCATGGTATTGGCACCGCGCGCCGTGGGCGATTGGGTAGAAACATCAGTAATCAGGCACGGGGCGCCGTCCAACTGAATAACGAGCCCTTTTTTAAAGTCAGACGTTGAAAACATAACAGTTAATTCTCCTTGGATAGTGTTTCAAAACAGCCGGTGGCTATTTCTTGCGATATTCTGCCGTTGGCCAGAACGGAATGCCTCCACGAGGAGTAAATTCCCCCCGCACAGTAAGCCAGATCGGACCAAGCAGCTTCACCAGATCATTGCACATGCGGTTGACACCCGCTTCGTGGAATTCACCATGCATCCTGAATGAGCCGAGATACAGCTTTAAACTTTTGCTCTCTACACACAACTGATCCGGCTGATAATCAATAACAATCCTGCCGAAATCAGGTTGGCCGGTCATCGGGCAGAGGCAGGTAAACTCAGGACACTCAATATGCAGCGTTCCGAGGGCGCCGGCAGGGTTCAGTTCCGCTTGGGCGAACGGGTTCGGAAACGCTTCTAACAGAGTAGCGTCCGGCTTATCATAATTGTAGGCTGTGGCGCCGGAACCGAGAGATTTCAGCTGATCATGCAATTTCATTTAAGTCACTTCCTGATACAAGCATTTGATGTAACAGTCATCTGGCACTGTTTCAATTATTTCTGCAGGGATTTTATCAACAACAGCGGGAGAGGTAACGACAACTCCCGCCAGGCGTTTCGGCGGGAGGTCGAGATAAACAAGGTTGAACAGATATTCCCGTTCTATCAGAAACTATATCCAGGCATCGCCGCCGTCGTACTCATAATCGGCACCTTTCGTCTTGGGGGCAACTTTGAACTTTGCTTCACGGGCGAGGCGACGCACTCGTTCGGCAGCGGTTTCCCCAAGATCGGCAAGCTTGCCACGGATTTCACTTCCAGGCGCCGGAGCCAGCAGCAGAGCGGCAGCGACACCGATTACGGCACCGGAAACAAAGGCAATCACAGCAGCAGCGGCATTATCATTGTTGGTTGACATGGAAAACTCCTTTATGTGGTTTCAAAACTAAATGTAAACAGGCCCTATTTCTAGCACAGCAGACCTTCAGAATCAAAACAAAATTGACAGCCCATGACACCGCGTGGCTGGCCCACTGGGGTTGAGAGGCATCCCATCATGCCATTTTTTCGATTCAATCCGGCGCTGTTTCGCGGACAAAGGCTTCATAGGCTTCTGTTATGCAACTCATCACAATTCCCAGGCGAGCAACATCACCGGCCTTCGCCGCGATTTCCATGTCTAATGCGGCCTGACGTACCTGTTCGGCCCCGATATTTGCCGCCGTTCCTTTAATGCCATGGGCGGCGGCTTGTATTTTTTCCAGATTGCCGGAATCCAGTTCGGAACGGAGTTTGTCCAGATAGCCCGGCATACCGGCCCTGAATTTACCGAGAAACATATCCACCAAATCCTCATCTCCCAAGCGACTTACAAGCCCAGCCCGGTCAAACACCGGGATTACCGGAACGGTGATTGGAACACCAGTGTGCTCAATGCCGCTCTCTACGACAGCACATTTATCAGAAGATGTGTGAACAGAAAACTCGTCGATTCTGTGTGGAATCCCCACTATCTGTTCCAGCGCTTCACGAATCTTTTCCGGCTTAACCGGCTTACTGACATAGCCATCCATCCCGGCATCCAGGCAACGATCGCGATCACCGGCCAGGGCATACGCTGTCATGGCAATAATCGGCATGTGTCGTCCCCCCGAGGAAACTTCCCCGGCCCGGACAGCGGCGGTGGCCTGCAATCCATCCATCTCCGGCATCTGCACGTCCATAAAGACGGCGTCAAACACTCGTGCCGCGATCAGAGCGAGTGCTTCGCGACCACTGCCCGCACATGTGACGTCATGCCCCATCCTCTCAAGAATTTTGCTGGCGACCATCCGATTTATTTCCACATCATCGACGACTAACAAGACTAACCGCACCTGTTCTTCCCGGATTTGATGTCGAGTTACCGGCCAGCGATCCACGCGGGCCTCAGCTTCAAGTCCAAGCACCCGGCGCAGCAGTTCGTGAAATTCCTCGCTGTCCACCGGTTTGACCAGATAACCATCCACGCCAAGCTCACGGCACCGTTCAGCGTCGCCGTGAACCCCGACGCTCGGCATGAGGATACGGTGAATCGCATCAAAACCGCCACGTGACTTGAGAGATTCCATAAGCGACCAGCCGTCACCCTCCGGCATACAAAGGTCAACCAGCAGCAGATCAGGGAGGCACGCGGCATCCCGGTCAGCGCAGAGCGTGGCCAAAGCAATGTCGCTGCGGTCAGCTTCTCTGACAGTAAAACCGAGACCGGAGAGCAGGGTACTCAGATAGAAGCGGTTCGTCTGATTGTCGTCAACAACCATGGCGGTCAGGCCGCTCAATGATAAGAGGCGGCTCTTTGCCTGCGGATCCTGTTCGCGCTCGACCAGCTCCACAGTAAAACTGAAGGTACTGCCGACACCCGGCGTGCTCTCGACCCAGATCCGACCGCCCATAAGTTCAGCCAGCTGTCTACTTATGGTCAGCCCCAAGCCGGTGCCGCCAAAGGATTTACTGGTAGAGGCATCCGCCTGGGTAAAGGATTCAAACACCTTGACCAGTTTTTCCTCGGGGATGCCGATCCCTTGATCGCGGACAGAGAAGCGGATCAGTAATGTGGTATCCGCACACGATTCAAGCCCCACATCGACCCGAACTTCTCCGCTACTACTAAATTTCACCGCGTTGCTCAGCAGGTTAAGCAGTATCTGGCGCACGCGTCCCGGGTCACCTTCCAGCGTATCAGGCACATCCGGATGAACCTGCACGGTCAGTTCCAGACCTTTTGCCGCCGCTTTTCCGACAAGCGAACGCAAGGTAGTACCCAGAAAAGGGCGCAACAGAAAGGGTACTTTGTCCAATTCCATCTTGTCTGCTTCAATTTTAGAAAAGTCGAGGATGTCGTTGATAATCCCCATCAAATGGTCGGCCGAAGTACGTATAGCATCCATGAACTGCCGCTGTTCTTCGTCCAGTGGCGTGTCAGCCAACAGGTCCGACATGCCGATAACCCCGTTCATTGGCGTACGGATTTCGTGGCTCATGTTGGCCAAAAACTCGCTCTTGGCCCGATTGGCCGCCTCAGCAAGCTCCATAGCTTTACGCATCTCTTCTTCAGCCCGTTTCCGTGTGGTGATATCAACCTTGACGGCAATCAGGCGGTAGATGACACCCTGATCATCTTGTACCGGAGAGATGGTAGCCTGCTCCCAGAAAATTTCACCGGTCTTCGTGCGGTTTTTGAATTCCCCCACCCAGCGACCGCCGTTCAGGACGGTGTGCCACAGCTCACGATATTTTTCGGAAGAGTGATCATCGGCAGCAAGAAAACGCGGATTTTTGCCCATAACCTCATCAGCCGTATAGCCGGATGTAGTGCAGAAGTAGGGATTAACATATTCAATATCACCCTGCAGCGTGGTAATGATTATCGAATTGGCGCTTTGTTCGACAGCCGCCGTCAGCGTGCGGATGCGGCTGTTTTTATCCTCCAGCAGCAACTGCTGTTGTTCAAGGACAATCCGGTCACGGTCCTGTATTTCCTGCAGCATTTCGTTAAAACCGGCAAACAGGGTGCCAATCTCGTCGGGAGAATTGCTGACCACTCGCATAGCATAGTTTTTCTCGATCGACACCCGCTTCATGACGTTTGAAAGTTCGATTATCGGATCGGAAATAATTTTCTGAAAACGCGTAGCCAGTAGCCAGCCGATCAGGAACGTCGTCAGCGCCAGACCGGCCATAAGCAGAGCAAAAAATTGCAGTTCACTGTACAGGTAATGCAGATCGGTCTGAATAAAAACGGTTCCGACCTGCTGGTTGTCCAGGGTGATCGGCTCTGACACCACCGGCCGCATTTCAAATAATTGGAAGGAGTGAGCCGCCTTTTGAAGGGCGCTGAAATGAAGGTTGGAATCGGTGGCGAGACGGATCAGGGGCGCAAATTCGCTGCGCAACCAGCTGCTATCCGCGCCGCTGACCACATAATGGGCAAAGAGGCTGTTATCTGCAGCAAAAAGTGCCACCGCCACTATACGTGGATTGGCTTTCAAGCCGGAGAGGATTTCATTGGCTGCACTCTGATCACCGAAGGTCAAAGCCGCAGAGGTGTTCTTGGCCAGTATCGACGCTTGGGCCTTTATTTCCTCGCGGGCATTCTGATGATACCGGAAAAACTGGCTCGGCAACAAAATGACCGACGTAACCAGAATGCCTACCGAACTCAGCAAGAAGAAGAAGACCATCAGCTTGCGCCTGATCGAATAATGGCGGAACGCAGCGGAGATGCGACGGATCATCGGCCCCTCCTTGTCAAATTAAGTAGATAGGAACTGATCTGAAGGCGGCGTTTCTGGGCAGCCTCCAGATTTATTTCAAAGCGGATTTTGTCATCATCCTCGAAAAAACCGATCATACCACCGGATACCGTGAATTTTTCCAGATCACTTACCGTCAGGATAGGATAGTGACTGGACTGTTGCAGATAAGCGGACGCGCGCGCGCGCTCCGATTGGGGAATAAACAGTATCTGGCAGCCGTCAACTTCATCAGGACGGACAATCGGGCGGATCACTACCGTTCGCCCTTTCAGAGACTTACCCTGCATCGGTTGAATCGCCCCATTGAGAGGACTTTTACCGACAAGACAGAACGTGATCCGGTTCTCGTTGGCAAATGAATCAGCGGGCCAATCAACAAATTTGGCAAAATTGTACAGCATTGCCGCCTTGACCTGATACTCACTTTCTGTCGCAACAGAGGCAGTAGCAGGAACCAGCAGTAGAAATAATATGATGAGTAATCGAAGGGGGCTCATGCGGACGTTCAGAACCGGTAGGACAGCTTAAAGCGGAAGTTGATGCCATCTTGAAGGATCGTCAGCAGAGGAGGTAAATTCGGCTGCTGTTGATGTTCCTCGCCAGCAACATCCTGTGTATGCACATTAAATAGATTGTAAATGCTGGCAGAGGCTTCCAACCCCTTAAAACCCAGGTCCCTGCTGAAAAGGGTCAGATTGGCTGTCACCGGATCGTTGGTTCTGGTTCCGTCCAGGGTAAGGCGCGGGCTTGCATACTGCAGCTCCGGCGACACGAACAGTTGTTGTCGGAACAGAGGAATGCTCATATTCGCCTTAGCCAGATGCCGGGGGGAATTGCTTAAAAGTGCCCCACTGTTCACGTCAGTCGCCTGCTGCCAGTTATAGCTCAGGCGGCCTTTGGAACCGTTCTGCCAGGTTCCCTCCAGACTCAGTGCCACACCGAGTGCTTCGGCCTGTTCAATATTACGGTAGATCAGCTTGTTGGCGCCATTGGTTGTCTGGCTAATAAGATCAGTAACCCGGTAGTAAAAGCCGCCAAGCGATGAACGATAATTGTCCAAAAAATATTGCTCCCAGATTACATCTATAGTTTTGATCTTTTCCGGCTTCAGATCAGGGTTGCCGACCGACGAGTTCCCCCCATCCTGGTAAAAGCGTTCGTAGGCGTTTGGAGCGCGAAAGGCTTCGCCGTAGAGCAGCTTCAAAGCGGTAGTCTCTGCGGGGGTATAGACCAGGCCAGCGCGAGGATTGATCGCATTGAAGGTATCATAGTTATCATAGCGGACCCCCACGGTAACCCGCAACGGCTTGAGGAGATGATATTCATCCTGGGCAAAGAGTCCCCAGTTGACCGAATTGCGCCGATCATCCAAATTGGTGACGGCAGGAGCGACATCGATGTTTTTCTGATTTTGGGCCAAATTATGGCGGAACTCGGCGCCGAAGGAGAGGGTATGATCTGTCAATGGCTTAAGGCTGACAACCGATTCAGCTCCCCACCAACTCCCCAAAGCGGTATCCAGGTTTCGGGTGCTGGTAGAGTCGCCGTTGTCAGTAATATAAACGCCGTCAAAGCCGTAGTGGTCATAGAAAAGTCGGGCGGACACCTCCAGAGAATCCGAATAGCTCTTGCGGTAGCTGAGGTCCAGATAGCCGCGCTCGTCGATGGTTCTGGCGTCCGGGTCATTAAAGACCGTGCCGAAGGCGCCAGTTGGAATACCCTTTTTACGGCTGCCGAAAAGCCCCGTCAGGGTGAAGTCAGACAATGAAACCCGGGCATAGGCGCTTTTACTGCTGTCGTAATCACTATGATGACTATAACCTCCGCCAGGTGCGGAAGCAAATTCGGGAAAATAGAGAGAGCTCTGGCCGGAACTGTCATACAACGTACCGGACAGGAGCACATCCAGGCCGGAATCAGAGGAAACTCCGTAGCTAGCTCGCCCTG
The DNA here is from genome assembly GCA_903879825.1 of uncultured Geobacteraceae bacterium. Lineage (GTDB taxonomy): Bacteria > Desulfobacterota > Desulfuromonadia > Geobacterales > Pseudopelobacteraceae > JACRCG01. Next base: position 7,115 of record CAIRND010000253.1, on the reverse strand, counting down.
ACCAGGTGTTGTACCGTGCGGTGGAGGCGGAGAATTCTCTCTTCACATCTTCTGACGTACGAGTGATGATGTTGATCACCCCGAAAAAGGCGTTGCTGCCGTAGAGTGATGAACCGGGACCACGCATGAACTCAATGCGATCAATCAGGTCAATATCAAGGGGAAACTCGGTACCAATGGCGGCTGTGTCGAAGATATTGTCGTTCAGGCGGTGACCATCTATCTGCAGCAGAATCCGGCTGTTAAAGTCACCGGGACGGCTAAACCCCCTCACCCCGAGATAACTGTAATTACGATCATTTGAGACGTACAACCCCGGCACCGACCGAAGAACATCTGCCAGGGTACGATAGCCGTATTTTCGAATATCATCACTCGCAATAACAGACATGGAGGCAGGTGCTTCTGTTACCCGCTGGGAAAAGCGGGAGGCGGTGACAACTTTTTCCACCTTCACCTGCATCAACTGTTCAAGGGAAAGGTCACTTAAATCATCTTGTGCAGCCTGTAGAGACTGTTCATCACACCAGGCAGATAGTCCGAAGACCAGCTGAAACACCGTTACGGAGCAGAGGATCATGCGTCTTGTCATTATATTCATGCGGCCCACCTCATCTTCCGTCACAACATATGCTATTTTCCCGGTTTATTAATTCTACTTTGTCACATTACCTTCTCAGCACCGAATCCAACCCATCCCCGCTCCCTTTATGCCCCAGAGGGTATTTATCAGGGGAGAGCCTATAAAGTCCCCCCTGACAAGGGGGTTGCTTTGGAATGTGACAAAGTAGATTTAAGATACCAGCCCATATTTATCAAGAAGGGCCACAAAATTCTGCTTCATCAATGGCTTGGTCAGATAATCATCGCACCCACCCTGCAGCAGCGCATCAAACATGTCGTCAGGGGAACTGCTGCCGGTCACCATAAAAACAGTCGCACGCCTCACGCTGTCACACGCTGCCTCCATTTTACGAATGGTCTCAAGCGCCTGATGCCCGCTGATACCGGGCAGACCGATATCCATACAGATCAGGTCAAAATAGCTGTCCGTGCGCAATGCATCCTCAACCAGACCAATAGCTTCTTCACCACTCTCCGCAGTGACAGTATCGGCACGACCTTCCAGAAAGATGGCCAACAAATCCCGATTCATTTCCACATCGTCAACAATTAACGCTCTCATTCACTCTCCCCCGTTCGTGCCACACTCTTTTTTTGTTTATCAAGAAGATCCTGTTGAATGAAGGTCTGTTCAATCTGCTGGGCCTTGAAGGCAATCGAAGTCATTCCGAGGAAACGAAAGCCCCCTTCAATGGTGTTCTCTATCACGCTCATAGGGCCTTTGCGTTCACCTAAACTATTGTCGCTTATTATTCCGAGAGTAATCGTAACACCCTCATAAAGCATTCTTGTTACATTTATCTTCGGGTTACACTTTTCATAGGTCCGCGCCCGAACTTCCTGGGTTCGTTCCGTAATAACCGCGCGCTTTTTTGCAAATTCTTTCAGGTCGACGGTCCCTTTTGGTGCGGCGCTGTACTCTGCAACCATACTCTTCAATTCGTTAAACAACTCACTGAGCTCTTCAAGGTCACGATAGTGAATACCTGCAACCACGCGGGTACGAAGCGATGTTTTGCTGCCAAGATTAACGCATTCAATCCCCGCCAAAGCAAAATATTCTCCACCAGCCAGGCCTCCCTTGTTAACGGAGATTACCCCCAGACTCTTAATTTGAGAGTTTCGAATCTCGACATCGGCAGTAACAGAGCCGGCACATTCTATCAATGAATCATAGATAAAGTTGGCCGTAATTGAACCGCCGCATTTGATCGACCCCGTCCCCTGGCCACTCATACCGCAAAAGGAAATATCCCCCTCTGACTCTATCGAACAGACTCCGATATTCCCCTGTATCTTTATTCCTCTGGTGGCCTTAATGGAAAAACCGTCCAGCACATCACCCTTGACCTCTACATATCCCTTGAAGACGATGTTGCCGACCTTGAAATCCACGCTGCCGGCGACCACATAGACATCATCAACTAAAATCACGTTATCCCGAACACAGACGCGCCCGGTTCCCGCAGCAAAGACTTTCGTACCATCTTCGCTTAAACGGGCATTTTGCCCGATTCCAAGCATAATCCGGGCACCCGGCTGCGGCGGGATTATCTTACCGGTCACCGTTCTGCCCGACGTTCCTGCACCAGGGGGGATTATCGTTGCAATCAGATCCCCATCATCAACATTCAGGAACGATTGTACGTTGCGAAAATCCACGGTTCCACTGTTCCCTTTATCCGGCTCCACGACTTCCACAGGTTTCTCGGGAGTGCACAAGACATGCTTTCCATCCTCACCCGGAATCATCGGAATTCCCCGGCACAGCAGCAGACGTTTAACAGCCTGTCCACTCACTGCAGAAACCAACAGAGTGGCTACCGACTCAGGAATAAGGCCTTCCGTAACCTTAAACTGTGCCAAATGTTCCAGTAACTCAGGCTTAGTGAGAGGTGTCCCGCCGAGATTCGACGGTTCATAGATACAAATGCATTCCAAAGCGTCAGAGCTGACTTCCAACACGAGAGTATACCCCTGGCGTTTGACTTCAAAGCGGCTGACAGACTCTTTTTCCTTTATGAACATATTTTGTCCCCATGAAACCTTTTTTGGTTACGACCCAACCTCATTGCCGCTGCGTGCATATGCCCATTTTGCTCAGGGTCGCGAGCAGTTTTTCGGGATGCACCGGCTTCACCAGGTGTGCGGCAGAGCGGGCCGAAACATACGCCTGCATCACATCTCCGGGAGTATTCAGAGAGGAGAGCACCATAATATTAACCCCCTCATGTATCGAAACCCCCCATTCCTTCTCAACGTTACGGATCTCTTTTGCTGCGGTATGGCCGTCCATCTCGGGCATCACAATATCCAAAATTATCAGGTCATAGGGGATACCCGCCTCAAACGCAGTGCGGAACATTTCTACGGCCTTCACGCCGTTGCCAGCCATCTCGCAGTCAGCAATCCCTTTAAGATAATGGGCTATAAGGTCACGTCCCAATTCATCATCATCCACTACCAGGCATTTCACCATCTTTTACACCTCCACAGGAGATCAGAGGACGACGTTGCCCTCCACCCCGTATATACATCGGCTAATCCTTACAACGCTTTTATCTCATCCCGTATGAAGCTCTGGCCACTAAGGTGACTCAATTCAACTCTCTGCGCCTCTGAAAGTTCAACGAACCTGACCCCCATTCCGGGCAGAGAACCATGTTCACCCCACGACCTGACAAAGCAGACCTCCACCGGAATGGGTGCAGCATCTTTTAAGGTCGGAAGGACAAGCCAACCGTTATCTCCCACATTCCACAGATCAAATCTGATCAGAAAACAACCACCACAGGACACGTTTGCCGTTACCGTCTTCGTACCGGGCAGAACATCAACGGGAAGGGTCATCTGTAGCAGCGCCGGTAGATGCAACAACGATCGTTCACTGGCTCGTACCTTGCGCTCCGCAAATGAGGTACAATATTTTTGCACAAAAAGTGATGGAGAGGTATTTCCGGGATATGTTGTTCCAAAAGGGAGCGTACGAATCTCGCCGGTGGATTCGTTACATTTAAGTCTCAGAGCGGGAAAAAGCGCCACTAAATCCGTTAACAACCGTTTTTCATCTTCGCTGCCGCGCATATACGTAGGCATATCAACCAGAATTCCGCTCAGGGGGCAGTAAATACCCCTGCTGAAAAACTCCATCAGATCAGGAACGCACACCAGCAGCACTCCGGGAATGTCAAGCTCTGCCTGATACACCCGCTGGCTTACCCCTTCACGACAGATCAACAGAATAGTCATCTGGCTATTGCTCATCACCGCTCTCCACAATTCTCAAATATTTCACCGTCTATACCACAGGGAACATAGTTTATAAAACATGATTTTCAATCAAATAGTCAGCCACGGATCACATCAAGCCAAACGGTTTACAGTACCCTCGCCAGATGTCGCCGGATCATATCTTCAAAATCAGCATCACGACTGCCGCTGTAGACCAGCGATGAACCGATTTCAGCCGCCAGAATCGCACAGAGGTACTTCTGCGGGAGTTTCTTGATTCGCTGGCGGTACACAGCTGATTCCTGAAGCATACGCGGCAGGTGGCTTAGCACCGCTTGGCGGAAAGGGGCTTGTAAACAGAGTTCCGGGCGGGCAGAGAAAAACTCGAACAGACGGGAGTAGAGGTTATTTATGTTCTGGCTGATCGTTTCGGAGACATCACTATAGAGGAGAGTCCCGCCCGATTCCATCCGTCGACGCAGAATCAGGCGCGCCTCGTCGGCCGCCCTTTTTTCTAAAATGGCGAGCACATCGGCAGCATAGCGTTCCTTGTGCTCCATGAATTCACGTTCTGAAAGCAACAGGTTGGCGATAATTTCATACGATGATGAAATAACGCCGCACTTATTTGCCGAGGCGTCCCGCATCAGCACCACACCGTTCTTTTGCAGCTGAATCCGTGCTTCGGGCGTGATGTAGGAGTTGGCACCTTCTATAATTACCCGCGACGACGGCACGCCCGAATCATCCAGAAAGGAGCGCCAGTTCTGGCCGTCAATCGTTTCCGGCCGACCACCGGCCGGAATAAAAAGATCTGCCTTCACCGTAAAAACCAGACTGGTGTACAGACGATTGAAATCATCAATATCGAGCCATTCCTCAACAAGTCCGGCAGCGGTGCGGGTGACTTTGCGGTGCGACTCCTTCAACCCTTCCACACGCCGCCCTGTCCGGAACACGATACAGCCACCCTCCCCCAAAAAATCAGGATTGAACGCGTCCAGATCGGAGGCAAGAACAATACGGCGTAATTCTTCATGATTGATACCGTTCGGATCAAAAAGAGCCGCTGTTCCGTCCAAGACCAGGCGTACCTGCATACCCGGACAGCGATCCAGCATAATGCGCAGGCAATTACCGGCAACGTCTCCATTCGGGCCACCGGTCATCTTCAGCGAAAACTGATCGCGGCGCATGTCGATACCGCTCGCCTCAGCCATGGTTATTTCAGCAAAAGTCACCACACCGGTGGAGGTAACGCCATACTCCTTGTGATTGATGCCGAAGCGTTTGCTGGACATGATGCCGACACCAAGGATATAGCCACGCTTTTTCGACAGAGCGGCGATGGCCTCGATCATGTCATCATGCATATTTTCGTCAGGGCCAATCTCGATCGGCTCGTCATCGCCGTAGTAATCAACCACTCGCGGGTCTTTGGCTTTACCGTTTTCGGTGATAAAAATATCCAGAAAGGCGTTGGCGATACCGTATTGAAGTTTATAGAGGCGAAAGTTTTCAACCTCGTTTCCGGCCTGTTCCAGATCAGAGGCGTCCAGCACTACCGCCAGCTTTGAGCCCCCCTCATAGATATCCTTATTTTTTAATTGCTGGGTATTGGCCAGCACATAGACCTCGCGGAAGATCGTATTGGCTGAGGTAATGTAATCATCGGCACTGCGGGCAATAACGGTGCGCCAGCCACCGCGGGCGATATCAGAAAACCCCACGTGATAGCCGGCACCAAAGCGACTGAAGAAAAATGTCACACGGAACGGCAGTGCTTCCGGCAGGTCTGCGGTGAATTCGCTGCCGAGCAAACGCAGATAGGCCGGGTCAATCCGGAAGGCGAGCGCCTGTTTCTCAACCACAAAAAAGTTGGTCTTGAGGGTATGCGTAACCAGCAGCAAACAGCAGCGATACACCGCACGCCGAATATCATCCAGCCAGCGATGACCAGTATTGTAGCCATCCACTGCACACTGAGCTTCGGCACGTGCAGTGGCGTAGAGACTCTCACGTGCCGTCACAGCGGGGTCGAAACGCACACGGAACAGTCGGATCAGCAGCTGCGCCATTTCGGGATGATCATAAAATGCGCTCTGAACATCATCGAGACCAAACCGCTCCGGCTGGCCATGGGCCAGGCTGGTATGACAGAATGCTACGAAGGAGTTTACCAGCGCGGCATCCTCGCCGGAAAGGAGCCCGTCAACAACATAGTGGCGATATGCCGGTGATGATGTCGCCAGAATCTGTGTCGTACACAGTTCCCTTTTCATACGGTCAGCCAGCGGGCTTTCAGGTGAAATATCCTCCCCTGTGCGGCTGATAACAAGAAAAGAGCCGAGGAAGTACGGATGGATTCCGTTTGAGATGGTCAGGCAATAGGCGCGCCGGATGCCGACATCCAGACGATTAAAAACCTCAAGCAGCTGCAGCAGAAACTCTCCCTGCGGCGGATTGCCAACAGCAAAAAGCACACGGGTCTCGTTACGTCCGTCGCGCTGAACCCGGGCAATATCCAAAAACAGCCCCCCGGAGGCATTGCCGCGATCAAACAGCCAGACCAGATAGGCGGTCCGTGTCGGTGGTGACATCCGAATATAATTTTCATTGTTCAACCAGAGTATTTTCAGCAGTCGATCAAGCTTGGTAATATCAAAAGCCGGAAATGAAGCGCGTAACTCTGTCCGCACTTTCCGCACCAGTGCCGGTGGAATATCAACCGTTTGCTTCAGATCTATTTCATTATTCCGGCGACGGTCAAACTCAAATCGTTGAATTTCAAGCTCACGAGAAAGACCCGGCATGTCGGCATTGGAATGTGAGAACATCGCATAGGAAATTTCACGTTCGCCCACCTTGCGCAGAGTCCCGTAAAGTGACCCCGGATGATTGACACACGCGATCACCAGCCGTTTTTCCTGATCGGTCAGAATCAGATGCCGATTCTGTTGCAGATGCTCCATTTCTCTCGCCAGCAGTGCCAGAGAATTCTCTTCGTCCGCCATCGCCTGAAAAAAATAGGGGCTCATATGTTGCTGGAGCCAGATGGCGTTCTCTTGTGCGGTACGATTGGCGGAGTGAGTGCTGCGACGGACGAGGGTGGGAAGATGCATGGCCTGTTCTCCTTGGAGAAAATAATGAGACATCAGTATAGCGCCAAATTTTTAATCAGCAACGAATTACTGTTTTTTTACTGTCAATAAAATCCTCCAAAGCATTGCTTGACCGTATACGGTTGAATTGTTATAGTC
>CAIRND010000252.1 GCA_903879825.1 uncultured Geobacteraceae bacterium | reverse complement strand
TATTGGTCACATATCTGTTGGGAAGGGTGAGATTGTCCAGATGTGCTCATGTGTCCGTTGCGGATTAGCGTGGAAAAGTATCTTTAGGCTCGATGATTATGACTGTTCCGTGGCTACGGTGGTACTTGAACAGTGATTCAGATTATTGATGATCATCGATGTTTTATCTGTGGTAAGGATAATCAGATCGGCTTGAAAGCCGAATTTACACTTGATCCCGAAAGAAGACGGGCAATGACGCGGGTGCGTATCGGTGATGAGTTCCAAGGGTGGCGGGGGATAACGCACGGGGGGATAATTTCGGCCCTCCTCGATGAAATATGTGCTCAGGCTTGCATGTGTTGTGGGCTCACCGTTGTTACCAGTGAAATAAAAATTCGATATAAAGCACCTGTTCCGACAGGATCAGTGGTTACTGCCATTGGCGAAGTGGTTGGTGAGCGGCGTCGTCTGGTCGATGTGAAGGGATGGATAGAGCTTGACGGTAAAATTATGGCAGAGGCTGAGGTAATCATGTTCCGGACTGCACAGCTCTCAAAAATGTAGCAACTGTAGGTACAAAATTGCAAAAGGGAGAAACACCATGAAACTTTCTGAACTGTTTGTAAATCCGGGCCTTGCCGTAATGTCAACCGCCTCTGCAGACGGCGCTGTCAACAGTGCCATCTATGCCCGTCCGCATGTCATAGATGAAACAACGCTTGTCTGGGGTATGACCGATAAACGCACGTACCAAAATATTTCCGAAAATCCTCACGCCTCATTTCTTTTTAAAACAAGCAGTCCTGGCTTTAGTGGGGTACGTCTGACGCTTGAGCTGATCAAAACGGAAGAAGAAGGAGAGCTTCTGGATACGATAAAGAATAATGCCGATGTGGTTGTCGGCCCTGGTGCCGGCGCTGCTGTGACCCACGCCGTCTGGTTTAGAGTCTTGGAGATTAGGGAGCTGATTTAACCGGAAACAGGTTAATACATATGTCTGCATATCAGGATTGAGGAGAACGTCATCATGGCAATGACCGTTGAAATTAAAGGCAATAAGCTCTGTATAGAAATTGACCTGGAAACACCAACACCATCTTCTTCCGGAAAAACTCTGGTGGTTGCCAGCACGCACGGCAACGCAGTAACCACTGCTGAAGTTGATGGTAAGCCCATCACTATCGGTCTGAACGCTTACATCAAAAAGTGATGAAGGCAGTAGTTTATTCAATCACATACAGGATAGCACTCACTGATGCCCAGCAGGCAAGACTTGACAGGAAGTGGCCAGATGGCGATCCTTTTATCTCCTATGAGAAAATCTCGTTTATCCTGGAGCCACTTCCGGTGGAAGACGTCTATTGGTCTCACCATACGGGGCAATTTCTCTATTTCACCGTTCGTGGAGATGACATTGAAAGTACGGTTGCTGAGGTAGTCGAAAGACTCGAGGCAAAATTGGGCAAAGTCTGATCCAGTCTGAAAGGTAATTGACGTGTACGATTAAAGGAGCAAACAATTGAGCGGCCTGGGGCGATCACTGATAATCATGGGTTTAATACTGGTCGCAGTGGGTCTGATCATTTCCGTCGCGCCGCGCCTGCCTTGGCTTGGTAAGCTGCCGGGAGATATCCTCATAAAGAGGGAGAACTTCAGCGTATATTTCCCCCTTGGCTCATGCATCCTTGTTTCGTTGATAATGACATTTTTATTGTGGTTGTTTCGGCGCTGAATCGAAGCTGCAGTGCGATTACGCTGCTACGAAAGAGGAAAGAAAAAGTGACGAGACATCCCACCATTACGACAGAAAGCGGAAGATATTTTCTCACGGATCGAATTCGGGAAGAGGTGGACTTTTGGGCAACCCGTCAGTCAGAAGGAATACGACCACCGCCTGTTCAGAAACCGGTACCACAAAATAGTAAGATAATTCCCTTACCCGACCGGGCTACATGGTCAATTCCGCCGTGCGACCTACAGACCGCCATCGCCAACCGTGAAAGTCATCGCCGTTTTACCGCCGAACCGCTTTCTCTGGATGAACTGGCCTTTCTTCTCTGGGCGACGCAAGGTGTCAGGAAGGAACTCCATGAAGCGGCGGTGCTCCGCACAGTGCCTTCTGCGGGATGTCGCCATCCGTTTGAAACGTATCTCGTTGTTTTGAGGGTAGGGGGGCTTGCAGAGGGAATCTACCGCTACCTCCCGCTTGCCCACTCCCTGGTTTTTGAGAGAACCGTCGAAAGTTTACCCACGCACCTTACTGCTGCAGCCCGAGGCCAAAGTTTTGCCGGACAGGCAGCCGTTACCTTCATCTGGACCGCTATCCCCGAACGTACGGAATGGCGATATGCAGAGGCATCCTACAAGGTTATCGCCCTTGATGCCGGCCATGTCTGCCAGAACCTCTATCTGGCATGTGAAGCAATCAGCGCTGGCACGTGCGCCATAGCTGCATACGAACAAACGCTGGTCGATAATCTGCTGGGAGTGAATGGGAATGAAGAGTTCAGCATTTATATGGCCCCCGTAGGAAAAGTCGCAAAGTAGGAGACTGTCGGACTTAGGATAAATCACTGATGAGCTACGACTTCCTAAGTCCGACAGACTCCAGAAATAACATCCAAAACTCTCCACACGAATTAGACCCCTTGACAGATGTGATAATATCTCGTATGGTAGTCACATGACTACCTATGGACTGAAAATGAAAAACGAGCTAACCAAACGCCAGCAACAGGTTTTGCAGTTCATTACTTCGTTTGCGGATAATAGCGGATATCCACCCAGCCAACGGGAAATAGCTGCTCACTTGAATGTATCCGGTACCTTACCGGTTATGAAGCATCTTGATGCGCTGGAACGTAAGGGCTATCTGAAACGTGAAAACGTAAGTCGTGGGATCTCTCTGACGGTTCCGAACAGTCGTCCCATGTCACTGCCCATTGTTGGCACTGTCCGAGCGGGTCAACTATCCACAGCAATTGAAGATATTCAGGGGTACTTTTCCGTCGATCAGGTTGCGGTCAAAGGAGACGATTGCTTCTTCTTAAAAGTCAGTGGTGATTCCATGATCAACGCCGGGATTCTAGACGGTGATCTTGCTCTCATCCGTCCGCAGCAGACTGCAAATAACAAGGATACTGTGGTTGCCATGATTGATGGTGAGGCAACGGTAAAGTGGTTTTATAAGGAACATGACCATATTCGTCTGCAGCCGGCAAATTCCAGTATGAATCCGATTCTCATCTATCCTGAAGACGGCGAAGTGACGATAGTCGGTAAGGT
>CAIRND010000251.1 GCA_903879825.1 uncultured Geobacteraceae bacterium | reverse complement strand
CTGATTATACAGATATTTGCCACACCTTCCAGTTTTGGCAGGTGCTGCTGTTCCCAGTGGTGAAATGTCTTACCGCAGGCCACCAGAGCAACCCGTCCTGAGTGGCGGTTCGCTTTGAGGAGACGATCGGATTCCGGGATGCCCACCTCCACCCACAGCAACACCCGACCATCCGGTCCCTTCACCCAGAGGTCAGGCTCTTCTACCGCGCTGATACCTTTTGTAAAGGCGAGTTCTGGTTCAAAAAAAAGTGCAAATGCCAGCAATCTGGCCACAAGTCGCTCTTCGGTTTCCGATGGATGCCGGGCAACGGTGAGCTGCAAAGATTCGTAAATCCCACGATCAATATCGGAGATCTGAATAGTTGCCCGGTATATGGTTGAAGGTAATGCCATGAGATTTGTTCCTTTATATTTTTTTGCTCTTTGGTTCAGGGCTTTCTGATTACCCGGCTGACTGCAGCAAAGTCGGCATCACCAAGACCGTCTGCCAGGGCCGATTTGTAAAGTTCATTTACCATTGCGGTGGCAAAGAGCGGCTGCCCGATCTCCTCCGCCAGGCGCAATGCCAGGCGCAGATCTTTCTGCATATGCTTAAGCGGAAATGCCGGGGGAAATTCTGTATTGGCGGCGATCTGCGGACCTTTCAGACGAAACATGGGATTGGCAATGGCACCGGAGTCCAGAACTTCCAGAAATTGGGCGCTATCAAGTCCGCTCCCCGCCGCCAGAGCCATCCCTTCACACAGGGCGGTCAGCATGCCGGACATTACCAGATTATTCGCCAGTTTCATACGTGATGCATTGCCTTCGGCGCCAAGGAAGATTATTTTTTTACCCATTTTTTCGAGTGAGGAAAGGGAGGAATCATAGAGTTCTCTGTCTCCCGCCGCCATAATAGTCAAGGTTGCATCTTCAGCCGGTTTACGGCTTCCCGCAACCGGAGCCTCCAGAAAAAGAGCGCCTTTTTCGCGAGTCAACCGGGCTGATTCCAGAGCTGTTTCCACATCCACCGTAGACATATCGATAAAACCTTTACCCCGTGACAATCCGGCGATAATGCCATCAACTCCGTCACGGACCGAACGTACAGCTTCAGGGTTTGCCATCATGGCAATGGTGACGTCGGAACACTCTGCGACAGCGCGCGGTGAATCGGCAACTGATGCTCCGCTGTTCGCAAGAAGCTGGCACGACTGCGCAGTCCGATTCCAGACCGTCACCTGCAGCCCTCCCTTTAGCAGGTTTGCTGCCATTGCACTGCCCATAATGCCAAGACCAATGAATCCAACTTTCATAGTGTGCTCCTTATATCTCAGTTATAAATTTTCGATCCGGGTCATCTTGTGTACGGTTTTTCCTTCAAGTAACCCGTCCACTGCAGCGGCATAAGCGAGATAATGATCGGTGCGGATGTGCCGTTCCAGACAGGCAGTACTTTCCCAGTTTTCGTAAAAAATGAATACTGCGGGATCTGTGTTGTCCTGATGCAGAAGATATTCTCTGCAGCCGTCCTCTTTGCGTGTGGCAACAATCATCTTCAAAAGTTCTTTCTTTACGCTTTCGACAGAATCCTGTTTCGCAGTTATCTTCGCCACTACCGATAAAACTGACATGGGCATCCTTTCAGGTAGTCACGTACCTCTGTTATTGATTGATGAACTTCATCATTACTTCCGGATAACGCCCCCCGGTAGCCGCACCCGGAGGAACCGCTTCGGCGATCTCGTTCATTTCAGATGCGCTGATGACCACTGCCGCTGCGGCACTGTTCTCTTCGAGATATCTCCGACGTTTGGTACCAGGTATCGGTACAATATCATCTCCTTGTGCCAATACCCACGCCAGAGCCAACTGACCCGCGGTGACGCCTTTTTGCTCAGCCAGTGCGGTGATCCGCTCAACCAGTGCCAGATTTTTGGTAAAGTTATCACCCTGAAACCGG
>CAIRND010000250.1 GCA_903879825.1 uncultured Geobacteraceae bacterium | reverse complement strand
TTAAACGGAATATAAAACGGGGGAGAACTCATGGAACATTTGTGCTGAATATTTATTTATCTGCCATAACAGGAGAGCGACCCAATGCAATGGTTCCATTGCTGCCGGTTACCAAAACAGAAAGCTCTTCTTTCAGGAAAGCTTTTTCTCCTGGAAAGCAAACCGAGATATAGTTGCGCGATAATCCTTTGCATTCATTCGTTTTGTCATTGTATCCATGAACCAGTACATTTAGCGTAACCTCTGTAAAACGATCCAAAAATTGTTTTTTCTTCATCGCTGCGATATTTCGCACACGGGCCGCTCGCTCAGTGACAACCCGATCCGCAATGTGGCCCGGCATACCGGCAGCTTTGGTGCCGGGGCGGCTGGAATAGGGGAAAACGTGCAGGTCGGAGAGTGGAAGTTCCTCAATGAGCTGAACGGTCTCGTCAAACTCCTCCTCTGTCTCCCCCGGAAAACCGACAATTATGTCAGCACCAATAAAAATATGCGGCATGGCAGCGGTAGCCCTCCCCACCAAGTCCCGGAAAAAAGCAGCGCTATACGGTCTTCCCATCCGGTGTAATACTGAGTCACTGCCACTTTGCAACGGCAGGTGCAGATGCGGACAGATGTTTTCCGATCCGGCCATAAGGTCCAAAAGCTCCTGGCTGACTTCATTCGGTTCGACCGAACCGATACGCAGACGAGGTACCAGTGATTCTGCATTAATCTGTCTGACGAGATCCGTCAGCGTTGTCGGTAAATGAAGATCAAGCCCATACCCTCCCAGATGGATACCGGTCAGCACAATCTCCTTGAACCCGTTTGCCGCAAGATCACGCACACCCATCATGATGTCATCAGGCCTGACACTGCGGCTGCGGCCACGGGCATAGGGTACGATGCAGTAGGCGCAGAACGAGTTGCAGCCGTTCTGTATCTGCAAAAAAGCGCGGGTATGCTCGGCAAAACTGGTCAGCTTGAGAGGTTCAGCCTGATTGATTGCGGCGATATCGGAAACTGAGTATTCGGAAGTTTCCAGAAGCTCGGAGATGTTCTGCTTTTCCTGGTTGCCGAGTACAGAGTCAAGTTCCGGCATTTTTTCCAGTTCACCGGGTGCTACCTGGGCATAACATCCGGTTGCGATAATACGTGAAGCTGGATTAAGGCGCCTGGCCCGGCGGATCAGGCGGCGGGTTTCCGCGTCGGTCCGGGCGGTAACGGTGCAGGAATTAACTATATAAATATCAGACGGTTCGGTGAATGGAACAACGAGATACCCAGCGGCTTGCAGCTGTTCAATCATTGCGGCCGATTCAAATTGATTGGTTTTACATCCCAGTGTGCTGATGGCAACGCGTTTCATGGTTTGAGCTGTTCCTTTTCAAGAGTGGCAAGTGTTCTGCTGACATAGATAACAACAATCAGTGCCGCGGACCATGTTATGCCGAATATTCCCCACCAGATACCGACCAGTCCCAACCCCATGACCGTTGTGAAGAGATGGAACAAAAAGGCAGGTCCGGCAATCTGACGGTAGAGTCCGATAATAAGGCCGAACATCGGCATTCGTATTCCCTGCATGGCAGAGACAGAAATATAGAGCAATACATAAGCCGGCAATACGAACGCTTCAATGGTCAGGAAGCCGACTCCGGCCTCAATGACAGAGCGGTCAGCAGTGAAAATACCCATTAATTCACGACTGTAGAGGAGAGCGGCCGCGGTTCCAATGATGGCGATTATAACACCATAGCGGAGCGAAACCCGTACCGCCTCCCTGATGCGGTCGATACGTTCTGCTCCGAAATTCTGGGCAGTCAGGGCGAGGGTGGAGATATTCAATCCCATGACCGGCAGCAGGGCGATTTGTTCAATACGCGTTCCAATGCCGTATGCAGCCACGGCCTGCTCGCCAAAACGCCCGACGAACCAGGTAATGATAAATATTCCAAGCGAGACGGTCATCATATTCATCGCCGATGGAAAGCCCTGCTTGAAAAGCTCACGAAAATGGTTCCAGCGCGGTGTAAGATCCTTGAGGCACAGGGACGGCATACTGCCGGTTTTAGATAATTGCCTGAACAGGTAGAATACTCCAAGACACTGTACTAAAACTGTAGCCAAGGCTATCCCCGCCAATCCAAGCGGAGGAATTCCGGCACCGCCATACATGAACCACGGGTCGAGAATAAGATTGAGAACAAAGCCCCCCATCAGGAAATTGCGGTATGCACGGGTGTTGCCATGCGAGTTGAGAATGGCGTTCATGACGAAATTAAGCAGAAAAAAGGTGCTGCCGGCAAAAATAACATTCATGTAACTGAGTGCATGAACGAGATATTCTCCCCGCGCCCCCATCAACATAAATATATGCGGAGCCAATAACAATCCGGCCGCAGTGAGAAGTAATGCATGGAGCAGGGCAAATGAGAGCGACTGAGACAGATAGAGACGGGCTTCGTCATAATCTTTCCGGCCGAGAGCGTTGCCGATCAGAGTCGTTGCGCCGGTTGAAACGCCACTGCCGATCGCCAGAATGAGAAAAAAAACCGGAAACGAAAGCGACATGGCAGCCAGAGCACTGGTGGAAAGTTGCCCTCCATACCAGGTGTCCACGACGTTGAACATGGTGTTGAAGAAAAAACCGGTTCCAGCCGGTATGGCCAGGCGTCTTACCAGTTGTGGGATTGGTGCGGAAGTGAGGTCTGAAGTCATGGAAACAGGGTAAGGTGTCACGGGGCACGGGTCAAGGAAAAACAGATGAAAAACAGGATAGAGAGTACGTGTTAGATGTCAGGTAACAACGGTTAGCCGTTTTAGTTGAAAAAACCCGAAAAAACAGTTAGAACGTGTCGAGATTTTATTTTTCAGGAAAAATGGAACATTTATTATTTCCGGGAGGCACCAATGAGTTTAATAACGTTGTATGACACAACCCTGCGTGATGGTACCCAGGCCGAAGATATCTCTTTTCTGGTTGAGGACAAAATTCGCATCGCTCACAAACTTGACGAACTTGGTGTTCACTATATTGAAGGTGGTTGGCCGGGAAGTAATCCCAAGGATGTTGCTTTCTTTAAAGATATAAAAAAAGAGAAACTGAGTCAGGCTAAAATAGCTGCGTTTGGCTCCACCAGACGCGCCAAGGTGACTCCTGATAAAGACAGTAATATCATAACGTTGATTAAAGCTGAGCCAGATGCGATCACAATTTTCGGAAAAACCTGGGATTTTCATGTTCGCGAAGCGTTGCGTATTTCGCTGGAAGAAAATCTGGAGCTCATCTTTGATTCTCTCGAATATTTGAAAAAACATGCTCCTGAAGTTTTCTATGATGCGGAGCATTTTTTTGATGGTTACAAAGCTAATCCGGACTATGCCATTAAAACACTTCAGGCTGCTGAAAATGCCTACGTGGATTGTATTATTCTCTGTGATACCAACGGCGGTACCATGCCATATGAGGTTACCGAGATTATCAAGACGGTAAAAAAACACATCAAGACTCCGCTTGGTATTCATACCCATAATGATGGTGAATGTGCCGTAGCCAACACCTTGATTGCGGTAGAGCAGGGGATTGTCCAGGTGCAGGGCACCATCAACGGTTTTGGCGAGCGCTGTGGCAACGCCAACCTCTGCTCGATTATTCCGGCGCTGAAAGCCAAGATGAGTAAGGAGTGTATCACGGATGAGCAGATGCGGCATCTGCGTGAAGTTTCCCGCTATGTGTACGAACTGGCCAATATCTCTCCGAATAAACACCAG
>CAIRND010000249.1 GCA_903879825.1 uncultured Geobacteraceae bacterium | reverse complement strand
TCTTCCAAAACCGCACTCCGAAATCGATCTTCATAGCGGCCTGTTACAAAATCTTGGCAAGTTCATTACAGAGTTGGGGCGTGATTTTTGTTTTGTTGGTTCGGAATACCCATTACAAGTAGGAGGCAAAGACTTTGCGCTTGATCTTCTCTTCTTTCATCGCGGTCTAAACTGTCTTGTTGCCATTGAATTGAAAGTAGGAGAGTTTCAACCGGAACACCTCGGCAAGCTTGAATTTTATCTGGAAGCTTTGGATAGTGATGTAAGAAAGCCCCATGAAAACCAGGCTATCGGAGTGCTCCTGTGTGCCACAAAAGACAGCGAGGTTGTTGAATACGCTCTCCGGCGGTCACTCTCGCCGGCTCTTATTGCCGAATATCAGACTCAGTTGCCAGACAAGCGTCTCCTTCAAGCAAAACTGCACGAATTTTATGCTCTTCTTTCACACACTGAGATGAACATAAATGAACAGTAAACCAACTTTTATAGATCTTTTCTGCGGGTGTGGTGGTTTCACGCTTGGCATGGAGCGGGCGGGGTTTCGGTGTGTTGCTGCGGTTGATTTCAATGCTCCCGCTGTGGAAACACTACGACGCAACCTTACGCACATTAAATACGTCTTGGAGCGCGATCTCACACAGTTTCGCCCTGATGAACTGGCGGCGTTGACTGGTGTTAATTCGGTTGACGTAATTGTTGGCGGGCCACCATGTCAGGGGTTTTCAACTGCAAGGCAGGTTGATGGTGCTAATCATGGCGAGCGGCTTCGGCACATTACGGATGCTGCTGAAGAGTTGCGGGAAGAGTTCGACCTGATGGCTGAAAGTGGTGGTACTCCTCGAGAGTATGGATTCAAAGTTCAGTCTCATTCCGTGCTGATGGTGACATCACAGGTAAAAATGCGTACTGCCAAGAGTCTGATGCTATCATTTAGCGGTAGTCTCCTTGAGACGGTTGCAATGCATCGGGATCCGATCATATTGCAACGGAATCTGGATGCTGTTAGCAAACTCGTATCTGCAATGAAGGAACCTGTAAATACCAATGAGATTACGAAGAATCGGTTTGGTAAAAAACAAAATTGGGAAGGTCATCTGTGGGAAGGTATTCCAGCCGCAGAAGTAGTTGATTTTTTACGATGCTACCAGACCCACCAGGCATCACGCAGAGTTAATGGCCATTTGTTGGCCCAATTCATTGAATCTCTAAACACCGACAATGAACTTGTTTCCTGGACAGTTGCGTTCATCGGTGCAGCTGGCGGTGAAGAATTTGAGATTGCGAATAGAATTAAGATAAAAATGCTCAAGCGCGGCCAGAATGGCAATCATACAGACAGATATTCAATTAAGAGGCTTATGTCTCCTCGTGATGAATCGATAGATCTTGATGATGCCGCATGGCAGGCGGCACTGGAGGTGACGCGTAAAGCATGGCGGGAAGATCCTGGCAGAATGCAGGATCGAAACGAGCCTGACGACCCCAACGGTCCGGCAATCCGAAAAATACGCGGATTTGGAGCTAACGGGGTAATGGCTCATCCGGAAAGAGGTCTTTTGCTTCTCTATCTGCTTGATCCAAATGAGGCAAAACTCCCCGAGGATACCCCGCCGGTTGTCGCATTTGGTGTAAGCTTCCCAGGAAGTAGCTCCGGGAGAAAAGTTGAATACAAAGTAACCAATATACTCTGGGAGCAGGAATATGGATCAGCTGAATAAAGCAGTAGAAATAGCGAGGGTTATTCCTGTCAACAGGATGGTCTCTATTCCGTCACATTGCCTTCTCCGAGAAAAAACCCTGCGTCAGAAAACAGGAAGCGAGCAGCTTATTAGAGTTGACAGGGATGAGAGATGAGTATGCGGGGGTACAGGAGGGTGTGGACTACCAAGGCTCTGCTGTTTGTTACAGTTTGTAAATCGAGGAGGTAATAAGTGTGACAAAGAAAAAGTCTTTAATTCCTGCTACGGGTGAGTTTCTGCTTTATACCACTGCTGACGGTCACATCCGTATCGAAACGCGGATGCAGGGTGAAACTGTGTGGCTC
>CAIRND010000248.1 GCA_903879825.1 uncultured Geobacteraceae bacterium | reverse complement strand
TAATGACTTGATTTCTCGATTTCATTCGTAGCGCCGTTGCGTCGTTGCGTGAAACTGCTTTTTTAGATTTTTATGTGCAACCAGCGGTGTC
The DNA here is from genome assembly GCA_903879825.1 of uncultured Geobacteraceae bacterium. Lineage (GTDB taxonomy): Bacteria > Desulfobacterota > Desulfuromonadia > Geobacterales > Pseudopelobacteraceae > JACRCG01. The sequence goes on along the minus strand of CAIRND010000248.1, from coordinate 1,998 downwards.
AGTTGCCGAGCATACCTTTTTTTAAGTCATCATCAGCCGGTTTGTCACCCAGATAGATGGCCAGAACGCCCCTCGCCAGTTTTGGTGACGTGATGCTCCCGAGAGCCTTTCCGTTGTGGCTGGCAGCCACGCTGCCATCAGCACCCAGAATCAGGTCAACAACATCACCCCGATGGAAATCTGCGCTGAAGAGTGACAGAAACTTTTTCGCTTCGGGGGAGCCGACCAGATCAGGTGAATTGTTGGTTAAGCCCTCGCTGAATGCTTCAATGATTTTTTCTTTGCCGACCTTTGAATGGAGGAAAACCATGCGGATCAGTTTATCCCCGTTGTCGCGCAGCGCATCTCCAGCGCTGGTGAAACGTTTGGCGCTATAGAGCGAGCCGATGTACACCTTAACGAAAAACTTTTTCCTGATGCCGTGACCATGCAAATTAAGCTGCTGGCTGTGTACCGTCACCGTCTGATCCAGCTTCACTCCGGCAACTTCAATCGCTGGTGATTGGCTGGCACAAAGCAGGGTCAGAATAAGTGCTGCGAACAGATTTCTCATAGTAGTGCTCCTCTTCGTTATAGTGCGCCGATTTCCCGTCCGACGGTAAAACCTTGATGGATGGCATCAAAGACCATAGCTGGTTGAAGTGCGTCTCCTGCCACCCGAAACGGAATGCCGCTGGCGGCAACCAGATCATGAAGCGGGTTGTGGGGCCGTGTGCCGACCGCCAACACCACAGAGTCGGCCGGAATATCTTCACGGCTGCCGTTACATTCAATGCGGACATAACCGGCGGTTATCTCAACAACGACCGCCGTTGCCCGCGTGGTCACGCCGTAGCGCTCCACATCCTGCATCATCCCCCAGCGGGTGCTCTTGCCGAAGTTCTTACCCAGTTCACCAAGCATTTCGACCACGGTGACCTCTTTACTGCCATGAGTTGCCAGGCGATAAAGTTCTTCGGCGGATTCGGCACCATGCACCAGCAGAAATTTGAGCGCCTCACCTGACAGGGTCCCCTTTTCCGCCAGCAGCAGCGCTGTTTCAATGCCGACGGCACCGCCGCCGATAATTACCACCCGCCTGCCGGTGCCAACCGCGTCTGTCAGCACATCCCAGGCCTGGACGACATGGGGTAGATCAACGCCAGGGATGGGAGGGGTAATCGGCTCTCCGCCGGTGGCAATGACCACCGCATCCGGGCGCTCGTCGTGCAAAAGCTGTGTATTTACGGAGGAATTGAATACGACGGTGGCGCCGGATAATTCCAGCTGATGTTCCAGATCCGCCGCCAATTCTAAAAATTCTCCCCTGCCCGGCGGCGCGCCTGCCAACAGAAGCTGTCCGCCCAGATGAGAACCCGCTTCATGGAGCGTCACCCGGTGTCCCTGCTCAGCGGCGGCAATGGCTGCGCTCATGCCGGCCGCCCCGCCACCGATCACGGTTACGTTGCGTGGCGAGTCGGTTTTCGCACGTGCCCGCCCGCGTTCATAACCGGCGCGCGGGTTACAGAGGCATTCTACCGCTTTCATCTTGAACAGGTTGTCGAAGCATCCCTGACCGCAGGCGACACAGTGGATAATGTCGGCTTCGTGCCGGCTGCGCGCCTTTTCGGGAAAGAAGGGGTCGGCGATTAACGCCCGTCCCAGCGCCACCATGTCGCACACGCCGTCGGCGATCATTGTCCGGGCCAGCTCCGGATCATTGATGCGGTGGCTGGCGATGACCGGTATCTGCACCAGCTCCTTGATGCCACGTGCCAGATAGCCGAAAACACCGCGCGGCACTTCGGTAACGATCTGCGGTACCTGCGCTTCATGCCAGCCGACGTTGATGCAGAGGGCGTCCACGCCCGCTTGTGCCAGTTTGACCGCATACTCCTGAAGTTCCGCACGATTGGAGCCACCCTTCATGAATTCGTTGCCGTTCATTCTGACCAGCAGCGGGAAATCTGAGCCGATGGTTGCGCGTACCGCCGCGATGATCTCCAGCCCGAAGCGGCT
>CAIRND010000247.1 GCA_903879825.1 uncultured Geobacteraceae bacterium | reverse complement strand
CATCGGAAATATGGATGGTGCGAGAGAGGAGACTTGAACTCCTATACCGTGAGGTGCCAGATCCTAAGTCTGGTGCGTCTGCCAATTCCGCCACTCTCGCATCTGTCTTGAACCATGAAACGATTGATCATGGTTACTGAATTACGGGGTAAAAAGATTCGTATTTATATGTGAAAATATTGGTCAGGTCAAGTGATTATTGAGCTAAATTTGGTATACGTCACTTTGATGCTATCCTCCAGCCAACTTTACCTTAAAACCTCGAGCCTGTAGTTCCGCTGATAATAGGTCGCGGTGATCACCCTGGATCTCAATAGCACCATCTTTTACGGTACCGCCACAACCACATTTTTTTTTGAGCACCCCAGCTAACTCTTTAATATCAGGCGCGGAAAGTGTGATGCCGCTGATTACAATAACAGTGCCACCGCCCCGTCCCTTGACTTCACGTCGCAGGCGTACAAAGCCGTCGGTTGGCTTTTGAGCTGTTTTTATCACGGTACCGGTCGGTTTAACCCGTCCGCTTTCAGTTGAATACACCAGAGTGCTGTTAGAGTTGTTTCTCATTTTCCCCAGTCCCTTGCATATCTGAAATCACGGTCGATAGTACGGTTAGAGACCTTGGCAATGACCGGAAGGCGCCGTTTGAAGTGAGAATTCTGGATCTTTGCGTAAATGGTTTCGACAAAATCCGAATCAAATCCATCCGCTATCAGTTCTGCTTTAGTCAGGCGTTGATCAACCATACGATACAGAAGTTCGTCTACCTGACGGTAGGTGAAGCCCAGCTCCTCCTCATCGGTCTGTCCGGCCCACAAATCTGCGGATGGCTGCTTTTCAATAACTGCTGCCGGCACTCCCATCGCGGCGGAGAGTTGCCACACCTGGCTTTTATAAATGTCACCGATCGGGTTCAGGGCTGAAGCCATATCTCCGTACAAGGTGCCATAACCCAGTAACAGCTCGGTTTTATTACTGGTACCCAGCACAAGCGCACGTAATAATGCCGAATGATCAAAAAGAATTGTCATCCGCTCGCGGGCCATTTTGTTGCCGCGCCGCATATTCTCCGCATCGGTGAACATATCAAAATATGCATCGACCATTGCTGTTATCGGTACTATTGAATAGTTGATGCCACATGCTGTTGCTACCAATCGGGCATGTGTCTCACTTTCCGGATTGCTGGTTTTATAGGGCATGCAGATGGCGTGGACGTTTTCAGGTCCAAGTGCCTCTGCGGCGATAAATGCAACCAGTGCCGAATCAATGCCACCGGAAAGTCCCAGCACTATTTTACTGACGCCGACTTTTCGGACTTCATCCTTGACAAAGCCGACCAGGAGTTTTCTTAGTAAATCGGTGTTGGCATGTAGTCCGGCCATCATCGCCCCCTTTGGTGTGAAATGCGCTGAAGTTCCTGCAAAGTCACAAACAGATTCTCATCACGCATCATTGGTGAAAAGATTCGTTCACGGCGGAGCGCTCCTTCATCGACCCTTGCAGTAACAAAATCTTCCTCCAGAAGCGCACCACGAACAATGGATTCACCCGATGGTGCAATATATTCCGAACCGCCCCAGAAGTTGACCCCATCTTCAAAGCCGACCCGATTGCTATAGAGAACGCGGCAGTTGAGGAACAGGGCGGTGGTGGAGGTAAGTTTTTGCCAGGCCGCGGCCGATCCGAGTGATTCACCGTCAATGCCGCGCGCAGGGCTGCTTGAAAGGCAGATGAGCGTTGTTGCGCCATCCATGGCAAGAATATAGGAGGCCGAAAGGTGCCACATGTCTTCGCAGATCAGCATGCCGAAACGGCCGAACTTTGTATCAAAGGCCCGAAAAGACGCACCACGGGCCAGATAACGCTGTTCATCAAACAGGCCATATGTCGGAAGGTACACCTTGCGGTGCAGATGCCTGATTGCGCCATCTTCAAGGTACAGTGCCGAGTTGAAAAAGTGGTAGTCGTCAGCCTCTTCAACAAAGCCGATTGCGATGGATATACCCCGGGAAAGCTCAATCAATCGCTGTATCTCAGGAGAGTCGATGCGGAGCGCCACTTCGGGTACCAGGTCTTTCAGGAAATAGCCGGACAGCGCCAGTTCCGGGAAGACTATCAAGTCTGCTCCCGTCTCCTGTGCTTTTGCAATCTGCCCTTCAACGATCGCCAGATTATCGGCAATACAGCCGAGCTTCGGTTTTATTTGAGCCAGAACAGCGGTGAAATCCATGGAGACTCCTTTAGTTGGAATACGCTACCTGAAACGAACCGCACTTTCCATCCCCATAACCTCAACAACAGCCACGTATATTCGACTCATAGTTGTATCGTCGATAATAAACAATGGCCCTTCAATGAGACGTTTGTTGTCAATAGCCCGAATTTGGTCCAGAAGCAGGTCTGAGTCTTTGTTCAGTTTACCATCAGCAGTAATACGGATGCGCAGAGGTTCTGCATCATCAATAAGGTTAGTCGTGAGTGGGATAACCAGGGTTGATGGATGGTCAGCATCCAGCAAAGCCTGATTCTGGAGTATTAATACCGGTCGAATTTTACCGGGCTCGGTCCCTTTGCCTGGATTCAGGTTGGCCAGCCAGATTTCTCCATGATTACGCATACGGGGCGTCTTCAACAGCGGTAAATTCGGCATTAACTTTCATACTTTCCATCCGCACCCTCAGGCTGGTTTCCATGAGCCGGGTTCTGCGCTGTTGAGCAGCAACAGTCACGTTCATCTGCTCCAGCGCTTTACGCACATATTCGGCTCGGGGAATGTGCATCTGACGTGCAAAAATGTCTACATCATGCAGAAGTTCATCGGGAAGTCGCAAAGATAACGAAGTCATGATGTATCTCCTATTTAAGCAATTTTGTATTACATAAATAGACACTAAAATAAACACATCAAGATGTCAAATCATTGCTGCAAAACTCTGATCAATATGCCACATCAAAAGCATTCACAATATGCTCAATGGTATGCTGTCCGTCTTTAGCGAGGAGAATAGCAATTACGTCAAAGCGTGCGTTGGTGTCATGCAGACGGTTTTTACTGAGCCAGGTCAGCGCAGCTTTAGAAATCTGGCGCTGCTTAAACGGCGTCACCGCCAGTTGTGGTACGCCGTACGTAAGCCCCCGACGGGCTTTTACCTCGATAAAGACCAGGCTTTTATCCACCGGATCGCGGGCGATTATATCAACTTCGCCCCCCTTGCAGCGGAAGTTGCGCTCCACAATCAGGTAGCCATGCGTTGTGATAAAATGTGCGGCAACCTCTTCGCCCAGTTCACCGGTCCCTTTGTTGCCGGTGGCTGCGGTGGGAGGGGAGGGCGCTTTGGAGAAAATGCTTTTAAAAAAGTTCAATTGGATGCCTCATACACAGGCATTTTCCTTCGCACGGCACTGTCCACAATCTGGCCGTCCTTAAAGCTACCAGGATAATCTTCTGGAGCGTTTGAAATGTGGATTGTAACACTCAGTTTATCTCTCAAGCGTTTTCGCCGTTGCTGCAATCACTTTTCTAAAATCTTCACTTGTCCCGGCCCACTCCACAAGATCTACCTGAAACGGGAGGTCACTATCATCAAAAGCATCTCGCAATATTCTCATCGTTGTGACCGGCAGCACTTCATCGCCCATTATAACAAGATCGATGTCTGAATGAGGTTTCGCCCGGCCGGAAGCACGGGAACCGAACAGCTG
>CAIRND010000246.1 GCA_903879825.1 uncultured Geobacteraceae bacterium | reverse complement strand
GTAAATAAAAACTGTACATGAAACGTTCATTACGAGCCCTTTGTTCTTTTACGAAGGGCTCGTCCTTTGTCGCAGTTGAAAGCGGTGCAACTTCCTGCTACAGTGCGGCATGTCAAATCCGGTTCAAGAACATTATCAAAAGCATCCCTATCCACACTACCCACTGATCGCCTCGGTGCAACGCTGCGACACCTACGCTCTCAATCTCACTGCCCTCTGGGCGCGCTTTAACAGTATTCTACCTCCACCCGAAGCGAATAAAATACTTATTGCCGGAAGCGGCACCTTTGCTCCATACCCGTGGGCCGTTGCCAATCCTGACGTGCCGATTACCGCACTTGATCTCTCGGGACGAAGTCTGAACAGGGCCCGCTGGCATTGTCTCCTGCACGGAAGAAGAAATGTCATGTATCGCTGTGGCGATTTATCGGATTCTGCTGTGGTTGATGATTCATTTGGACTGATAGATTCATTCGGAGTGCTGCATCACCTGGAAGACCCGCTGGCGGGACTGATAGCATTGCGGAAACGTCTCGTGCCGGGGGGAATCATACGAATCATGCTCTATAGCCGCTATGCCCGCAGGGAAGAGGAATCAATCCGCCGCGCTTTCAGGTTGCTTGGTATAGATTCTACTCGCAGCGCGCGACAATTGCTGGACAAAGCGGCCGGTGGCTCTCGCCTGGCACACTATCTGTCGCGTTCCGATGAGGTCACCGATATTTCCGGTCTTGCCGATGCCCTGCTACATCCCCGTGTACATACGTATCGCATTGATGAGGTACGGGAGATGCTTCATCAGGCCGGTCTTGAACCGCTGCTGTTTGCTCATCACGGTGCCGTTGAAGATCCACGGGAGGAGGTCAAACGCGTGAGGGGGCTTGAAAAAACGCATCAGTCGCCAGGCAATTTTGTTGTGTACCTCGGGATGAACGGCAGACAGGTTGGCCGCAGTGGCACTGATACCGTGATTGCCCTCAATCCGTGCCTGGTGCCTTGCGTCTCTCGCTTCACCTTTGGTACGTTACGAATCCAGCCGCGCATTGGCTGTGCCAATCCGGATCTTAACGGACGGGATCGAAGTTTTCTTCGGCGCTTTGTGACACCTGTCAGGCGCAGTGAGTTATCAGCAGATGATGCGAATCAAGTTGCAGCGTATAAACGGCTTCTTTTTCTGCAGGAGTACTGCTGATATTTATTTGTTTCCCAGGCCAGCCAGATTGAAATTTACCGTATATGACTGATTGCCGGGGCGTTGATGGACCGCTAGGTTCACACTCCAACATTTATGACGGTATTCGGCGGCATACACCGCTTCAAGAAAATCACCGCGATCAAATGAATAGCGGGCGGTGTATGAAAGATGCAGTGGTTTGACCAGTTTTGTCGACAATCGCCCCTCAAAATATTCCACTTGGTTACGTGCCATCTGGTAACCCGCACCGATGGTATTTCCCTGTTTGTCGTCAACTTCAACCCCTGCAACTGCGGTAGACAGATGATCTTCATACATGTTGTAGCGGGCATCAAATGTGGCTCGCACAAACTTAGTGACCCCTGTGTCCGACTCCAGAATCAGGTCACTCCATGGTCGTTGGCTGTCCACAAGAGTCAACAGGTCTCGCCGCCCCCCTTCAGCCGCATAATCCGCGCTCAGCTTTACCCTCGATATATCACGATATTCAGTCGTGTCACCGTAGACAAATTTACCGTTTATCAGGCTGGTGGCTGACACGGAAAACATACTCTGGCGGATGAAGCGATCGCTGTAATCATACAATGGAAGGCGTTGTTGATCCTGCTCTGACGCAAAACTATAGCGGATTTCCGGGATGAGCTCGTGTCTGATTTTTTTGAGATGATCAAGGTTGGTATCGTAAATGCGTGTTACTGATGTCGATATGCGGACGCCTGCTTCCGGGGTCAGGTCCCCGTCGCTTGCCTGAATTTTACCGGTATTGTCACGATTATCGGTTGCATAACCTCTGATATGTGTGCCTGCAAACAGGGTTGTCTGAAAAAAACTGCTCCGAAAGGGAAGGAGCGTTATGCGGGGAAATATTTGGAGTCGCTGGCCCCTGGTGCCGGACTCGCGATAGATATTCTCCGCAGTGCCGTCAACATCAAAATAGAGCGGGGTTGAAAAAATGGTCTGGCGTACCCCTGCGATGCCAATTGACGGCAGTGTCTGCACTGTCGCTCGATTATCAACGGCATACAGGTCTTCATTATAGCGCAGGTACGAGTTTACGGCATAATTCTGCCCGAATTTCAATGCATTGACAATCGTATCGCTCGATCTACGATTGTAATCGCCACTTTTTTCGCCAAAATCATTCAAAAAAGAGCGGTCACTGGTGGCATTGACAGACATGCGGATATTGAAATCCCGGGAAAAAATCTCCTTATGTTCTTGGGCCAGTTGCCAGCGCCACCGTTCTTCAAACTGATCGTAAATTGAGTACGGTGCAATATGCCCTTCGCTCCCCCGCGTACGTATGTAGCGATAATCAAGCCCGGTTCCGACGCCGCGACGGGTCATCATATCCAGATCCAGTTGCAGGTCCTGGCTGGGTGAAATTACCCAGTATGCGGGGACATCAAGCTGCATCCCTCTGCTTTTTGAATAGCCAAAACGGGGGAAAAGGAGTCCGGATCTTTTCTCCAGTACAACCGGAAAAGCGATCCAGGGGATATAGAGCACCGGAACATTTTTAATATAGAAGATTACGTTACGCCCTGTGGCATATCCTAACAGGTTGACCTTAAGTTTTTCTGCACCAAACTTCCAACTCGGATCCGGTATGTCACAGGTGGTAAGCTCTGATGATGTTGCGCTAAACTCGCTTTCGTTGAACCGGATAAGTTTTTCAGAGCTGAGAGTCAAGCCAGAATCAGCAGCCGTAAGCAGAGTCGCATCCATTTCTGCACGTCCGGTATCGGTATTCAGGACAAGCGTTTCACCCTTCAGCGTTGCCGTTCCTTTTGTGAAAACTACCGTGCCGGTGGCATGCAGTACATGTGTCGCCGCTTTATATTTGACTCTGTCTGCGGTCAGATTTTGCCCCTGCCACACCACAACCACATTGCCTTCAGCGGTATACTCTCCATCGGTCTGATTCTGACTCATACGATCAGCGTTGATATGCATGTTGTCATCAAAAAGTGGTGGCCCTGCGGCCACTGCCGATGGAACGCAGAAACAGAGTATGGAGAACAAAAGTAGAAAGTGAATATGCCTCATTGAAAGCATCAGCCCCTGATTCCGCTGTAATCTACATTTTCAAGCCAGGCTTTTACTTCACCGACAAGAAAAAGTGAGCCGCATATTAAAATGAGATCTCCCGCACCAGCCTGGCTGCGGGCTTTCCCTATTCCTGCCACAACAGAGCCGCACGGTTGAGACACCATCCCTGTCTTACGGAAAAAATCTGAAAGGTCTGTATCGCTCAGGGCCCGCTCTACCGATGGGGTTACCGTATAAATTTCAGCGACATGCGGCATGAGGGGTGCATATATCCGGGCGATGTCTTTATCATCGCAGACCCCGGTCACAAGCAACAGCCGTGAGTAGGAATAGTGTGGTAACGCCTCTGCCAAAGCGGCCGCACCGGCAGGGTTATGCGCTCCATCCAGAAGGAGCGGAGGAGTACCGGGTACAAGTTCCATGCGACCTGGCCAATATGTCGTCGCTATGCCCTCTCTCCGGGCGGAGGAGGATATGGTAAGTCCACCCGTTTCAAGAGCTTCACTTGCGGCAAGGGCCAACGCAGCATTGGTTGATTGATACCGGCCTGCTATGCCGGGTGTGATATGCGTCAAGAGCCCGTTCATGCCGCTATATGTCAGAGTACCATCCGGATTCCATTCTATTGAGAAATCGGTGCCCAGTGCATTCAGCGTGCTATTGGCGGCTCGGCACTGCTCTTCGATCACCCTACGCACCGCCTCTGGTTGTTCGGCACAGATAACGTGAGTTTCAGGCTTGATTATTCCAGCTTTTTCCCGGGCTATCTCTTCAAGGGTGGCTCCAAGATAATCCATGTGATCAAGGGCAATCGGAGTGAGTACCGTCATCTCACCATCAAAAGCGGCGGTGGCATCGGAACGGCCTCCCATTCCGGCTTCCATAACGGCCAGTTCAACGCGCTCCTCGCTGAAAATATACGCTGCCAGAGCTGTTGTTATCTCAAAAAAAGTTGCGTCTTCCGGCGCGGCCGCCAGTACAACCTCCATCAAAACTTTTAGCTTGTCAGCGGGGTATTCGGCACCGTTTATTCTGAAACGCTCGGTAAAACGAACCAGATGTGGGGAGCTGAATTGGGCGACGCGGTGCCCTGCGTGGCGGAGAATAGAGGAGAGAAAGGCCGAGGTGGAGCCTTTGCCGTTGGTGCCGGCGACATGAATCGTGCGGAAATTTTTTTCTGGATTGCCCAGACGTCCGAGTAGCTTGCCAACCCTGTCGACGCCTGGTCGTATACCAAAGCGTCGACGGGAGTAAAGCTTTTCCAGAACATCTGTCAGGGGCATGTCAGGCGGTTGGGCGATGCAGCATTTTTAGTATGGACGCAATTTTTGCACGCATTTCGGTACGGGGAATGATGGCATCAATCATACCATGGTCGAGGAGATATTCCGACCGCTGGAAACCCTCGGGGAGTTTCTGGCGAATGGTCTGTTCGATAACACGCGGACCGGCAAATCCAATGAGAGCTTTCGGTTCGGCAATGTTGACATCGCCCAGCATGGCAAAACTGGCGGTAACGCCGCCGGTAGTAGGGTCTGTCAGCAGTGACACAAAGGGAATCCCGGCGCTCTTAAGCTTAGCCAGAGCAGCAGAGGTTTTGGCCATCTGCATCAGGGAGAGGATGCTCTCCTGCATGCGGGCCCCGCCGGAAGCGGAGATAATAATTACCGGTTGCTTCTTCTGCAGGCCACGTTCAATAGAACGGGTAATTTTTTCGCCGACGACACTTCCCATGCTGCCACCCATAAATGAAAAATCAAAACAGGAAATCTGTACCGGCAGCTCTTCAATAGCTCCTTCGACACAGATAACCGCATCTTTAGAGCCACCCTTGGCCAGTGCCGTATCAATACGCTCCTGATAACTCTTGGCATCCTTGAATTCAAGAAAGTCGACTGAAGTGATGTCAGCATCGAATTCCTGCCAGACACCGCCATCAAGCAACGCTTCAAGGCGCTTGCGTGCAGAAATACGATAATGGTGACCGCACTTCGGGCAGACCTGCAGGTTGACTTCGATATCTTTGCTTAATAGTGTTTCTGAACAGCCGGGACATTTGATCCACATTCCGTCGGGAAAAGTGACTTTGTTGCCGCCCGATTTTTCTATACCAACTTTTTCTTTAGTAAACCAGCTCATAGGTGCCCTCGCATGTTTTCGTCATTTATGTAAGTAACAATTATACTATCTGGTGGTGCAATAACGGCATGATGCCGCGTATTTTGAAATGGCATATCTGCCGCGTCAGTTACATAAGTGCTTGTTTTAAGGCGCTTACGTACTGCCGTAGCTCGTGCTTCAGCTGTTCTCCGCTGTACTGCTCAAAAAGTTTCACAATCGCACTGCCGACGACAACTCCGTCTGCCAGTTGACCTACTTCCCTGGCCTGCTCCGGGGTAGAGATGCCGAATCCGGCCATGATCGGCAGCGAAATGGTCTGTTTAACCCGGGTCAACTCCTGAGTCAGCGTACTTGAAACGGAGGTTCGTGCCCCCGTTACTCCGGTGACCGTTACATAGTAGACAAAACCACTGCCAAGCTGGTTTACCGTCGCTATTCGAGCGGCATCAGAGGTCGGTGTCAGGAGAAATATGACATCCAGTCCATATGTACGCGCCGGGACAGTCAGTTCACGGGATTCCTCAGGCGGCATGTCCACCACGAGCACACCGTCTACACCGGCTGCTGCCGCATCTCTGCAGAAAAGGTCATATCCATAGGCGTGGAGAGGGTTGAGGTAGCCCATGAGAATAATAGGAATTTGGGAGCGGGTGCGCACATTTTTAACAACATTCAGGATGCCGTGCAGTGTAGTTCCGGCGGCAAGAGCCCGCTCCGAAGAGAGCTGGATCGTGGGCCCATCAGCCATGGGGTCAGAAAAAGGGACCCCGAGCTCAATGACGTCCGCTCCAGCGGCTTCTAGCAGATGAATCATCGCTTCGGTCGTTTGCAGGTCAGGGTCGCCGGCGGTGATAAATGTTACCAGCGCTTTCGAATTTTGGGTATGAAGGGCGGTAAAGCGTGCCGCAAGTCTGCTCATAGTAGTTATTTCCTGGCCGGTCAAATTTTGAAACCGGTCATCTCCTTCTCCAGCAGATCTATTTGATGCGTCAAATCAGCGACCGCAGCATTCATAACTTGCGCTGCATGGCTGTTTGCCACGGTTGCCCCTTCGATATTGTTGACCGATTTTGAAATCAGGGCACTGCTATCTACTTGTGAGCGACACGCTTCACGAATCTGATCAACCATGGAGGTGACCTCTTCCGCTGACCGGGCAATGAGATTACTTGCCTTACTCTGCTCACGGGTGGAGGTGCGCACATGAATGGTGAGATCCTTCATGCGTTCAACAGCCGCCGAGATCATTTCGGCACCACGGGAATGCTCTCGTGACGAGTTGGCAATGCTTTCAACCCGCTCTTCAACACTTTCCATCGCTTCCCGAATGCTTTGGCTGCCACGCGCCTGCTCAACAGTAGCTTTTGCTATCTCGCTTACTTTTATACCTGCCAACTGAACGCCGGTTACTATCTTTTCGAGTGCGAATCCGGAACGCTGCGACAGCTTTTCACCCTCGGCAATGCTCTCTTCGGCCTGGCTGATTGCATCTACCGCCCGCCGTGTCTCTTCCTGAACTCCTTTAATGACGGATGCAATTTCCCGGGTTGAGCTGCTGGTCCGTTCCGCCAGTTCGCGAATCTCGTCGGCAACCACCGCAAACCCCTTGCCATGCTCACCCGCCTGAGCTGCGATGATTGCAGCATTAAGGGCGAGAAGATTCGTCTGATCCGCGACTTCGTCAATAACGGACAGAATTGTCCCGATATCGTTTACCCGCAAGGAGAGTGTTTCAACAACTTCGGCCGTTATTTGCGACGAAGCTCTAATCGCCTGCATGCCGGTAATCGCTTCAAGTACGGCATTTTTCCCTGTTTCTGCGTCACTTCGGACTGTTTCGGATATCGCTGCCGTGTCCATGGCATTTCTTTCTACCTGTTTGATTGTTGCATCCATCGCTGCAATTGACGAAGCTGTTGTTGTGGATGCATCCAGTAAGTTGACAATACTTGTGCCGATTTCCTTGATGGAAGAGGCCATCTCAGTAATTGAAGAGCTAACCTCTTCAACCGCCTCTCCAAGCATTTCGGCACTCATTGCAATTTCTTCTATCGTAGCGGACATCTCAAGTGACGAGGCTGACGTTTCGGTGGCAGAGTCTGAAAGCTTGTCAACCTCTTTGTACACTTCATGCACGGATTTGTTGATTCTCTCAACTGCCGCTGACGTTTCTATTACGGATTTTTCCTGCATCTGTGCAGAGCTGACCGACTGACGTGCTGCATTATCGAGATTGTTGTCGATGGCGGTGAGTACCCCGGAGGCTGAGCCAATGCGGGAAACCATGCTATGAAGATTCTCTGCCATGATGTTCATAGCATGTGCCAGATCGGCCGCTTCTCCGCCACCTCGCACTTCAAGCCGGGCATCCAGTCTGCCTGCAGCCATCGCTTTGGCAAAATTTACACAGCTTCTCAGCGGCCGGGTAACTGAAATCGTGATAAAATATGAGCACAGAATAATAAGGCTGACAACAGCGATTGTAACGGCAGCTGAAATGGCAATTTTCTGTCTGATACTTGTTGCCACCTGTTGCTCTGTGATACTGACATCTTTTCGTATGCGGTCAACCATCTGAGCAATGACTTTGCTTAATGTCCTGAATCGATCAGCCTGGATTCCGGTCATTATATAGCTGGCCTTAAGCACGTCACCTTTCGTGGCGGCCGGCAGCTGCTCATTCAGTAAGGTTTTCTGATACTCTTTCCAGATGGAGTTTGCCTTGTGTATTGCCGTACGCTTTTCCGGGGAGTCAACGGAGTCCATAGTCTTTTTGAAATTGCGATCAATATCATTCGTAAGGGCTTTTACGGAGGCGATATTTTTTTCAGCAATGGCAGGATCCGTCTCAAGCATGAAATCCTGCATTTCACTGTTGATCTGGTGAAGGTCTGATTTCAGCAAGGCTATGCTTTCAAGGGCATCCCAGTCTTTTTGAATGTATCGGTAGGCGGTGCCGCCAATTTTCACCTCGTTCATCATGAACAGACTGATGGCACCAACCAGCACAATACCAATAAACGCCGCACCAGAGAGAAGAATCATCTTGGTGCGAAGGGTGAGCCCGGTCGAACTATTGGAGTACGTCCCTCTCTCCACTAAAAAACTCCTCACCGCATATAATTCTAATGAACAAAAAGCCGCCAGACTATAGCAGAGCGGCTCCTTTCATATCAAGAAAAAACACCTGTGGGTACCGATGGGAATGTCTGCGTAAAGCGGTTGTAATAATAGACGCAGCAAAGGTCTTTGCCGTACGTGGAGGCGCCACCGGATCAGCGGATCCGGGACGTTGTCTCAGCCAGGGCCAGTTTGTCATTCTGAGGTTGGAGTTCCGCCAGCATTTCCTGCCGAATTTTACGAATTTTTTTCATGTATGCATTCGCCTGTGGCCCCTGACCGCAGTAATATTTTTTGGCCCGTTCCAGGTTTCCCTGGGCCATGTCAAGCTTGGAATAAAGCTCACATATAGCGGCTTCAGCACATTTCGCATCATCATTCATGTCGCTTGGCGAATATCCATGACTTCTGGCGCGAATCGGCATCAATTGCCAGACCCCCCGAGCACCTCTCGTTGAAACCGCCCGGGCGGAGAGCTTGTGGCCCCCGGTTTCTGCCAGTGCAATTTCAGCCAGGTCAAAAGGCATGAAAGCTGTGCCAATTGTCTTGTCAAAGCAGATCTCTGCCAATTTATGAGCTCGTTCAGGTGATGTTCTGCGGGAGAATGTCGACTCAATTATTGTCTGCTGTTTTTTTCGCTGGAGAAGGGAGATGCTGTTACTGTCGAGGATGGACGTTTCGGTGACGAGCTGGTTGGTCGATTGGATTTCTGCCATTTTGTATGGTGCATTTTCGCATGCTGTCAATAACAGTATGCACGTCAGATAGATAAATTTTCTCATAATTAAAGAGTAGGGAAGTGGTATCGGCTTTGCCGGAGCGGCGTCGTTGCCCACAGACTGCGGGGGCGTATCTCCGGCGGGGTACTCCTTTCGTGGTTATTTTGACCTCAAAATGACAAAATCCCGAGGTCGGGACGTTGTAAATTCTGATCAATTTATCAAACAATATATTATAAAATCTGCACCGTCAACTTTTATGATATTAAGTGCAATAAAATCAAATAGTTATTTCGCTTTATGCTCCGCTGCCAGCTCTTTGAGAGTTACTCCTGCCAGAGCCTTACACACTTCATCTTGCACCCGCTTCCACACAGGATGAACATTGCAATAGCCTGACCTATCACAGTCAGAGGGATTAACGACGCACCTGTTTGGCACAATCGGACCTTCAACCGCTTCTACTACCTCTAACAGGGTAATGTTTTCAGGAGCGCGGCCAAGCATAAAGCCACCCCCGGTGCCCCGGAAAGATTTTACCAGACCTATCTTGCTGAACTGCTGGAATATCTTGGCAAGAAACGTGGAAGGAACATCAACAGCGGTTGCTATGTCATTCAGCAGGCACACTTTGTCAGTCGGTCTTCCGGCCAGATAGACAATGCCTCTGATTGCATATTCACCTTTACGAGTAAGTTCCATCATAAAAAACCCCTAAGCATATACGCAGGATATGCGAGTTGAAAAATTAATCTTCTGTAAACAATGCAGAAAAAAAACAAAAAAGACAATATATATCTTTTTAGGGGTTTTGCCGAAACTTGTCAACAGATTTATCATGTTGTTCTATGCGGTCTCCCCCGGAAGCTGATCCTCAATTGAGGCTTTCTTCTTGCCAAAGATAAGCGCCACCCAGACACTGATTTCGTACATCAGGTACATCGGGATCATGATAACAAACATGGTTATCAGGTCCGCATGAAACGCGGAGACGACCGCGCTGGCCAGCAGTGCATATTTCCGTTTGGGTGCCAGAAACTGGTAATTAACGATTCCGAATCGCGCCAGCAGCAGCGTCAGAACCGGCAGCTCAAAAATAAGGCCAAAAATTAGAATCAATCGCAGACAAAAATTTACATAGGCGCTGATATTAAACCAGCTTTGCAAGCCTTCTGCTTCGTATGAAAGAGAAAAGTTGATGATCACCGGCCAGATTATGATAAGAAAAAACATGGCGCCGATACAAAACGTAACGGTTGCTGCGGTAATAAACGGAATCACCATGCGGCGTTCACCCCTCGTAAGACCGGGTGCAATGAACAGCCAGAGCTGATAGAACACAATCGGCAAAACTATGACAAAACCAGCCAGCATAGATATTTTACACTGCATGAAAAAAGGTTCCAGCGGAGCGCTGTAGTTGAGTACGCGGTGCTTTTGCGGGGCGTTGATCTCCTGCTCCAGTTTGTAATGGGCATACAGCGCCGGTGCCCGTTCCTTGACCTTGGCGTATACCGTCTTTTTTATCTCTGTGAGATAGGTAGCTCCTGTTAATGGTTTTTCAATAAATTTGAGCAGATCATTGGAAAAATTCCAGGCAACACCCATGCCGACAACAACGGCGATAACTATAACGACCAGTCGCTTGCGCAATTCAACCAGATGTTCAATGAAGGGGACCACTTTTTCTTCGCTCATACACTCTTCCTCTTATAGTAATATTCGGCATGCAGTCTGGAGCTGTCCGTCTCTCTTTTAGCGCCGCTTCCGGGGGCCACCTTTTGTCTTACCCACTTTACCCGCTTTGCCATGTTTATCCGCTTTGCCGCTCCCTTTGCTGTCGCCACGGCTGTCCGTTCGTGGCTGCAGACCGGTCAGGCGCTTGCCTCGCAGTGGAATACGGGGATATTCTTCCCCACCTGCGGCACCGCGATTACTTCGGGCGGTAGATGCGGCAGCGGTATGGCTGGTGAGGATAAACTCAATGCGGCGAGTGCCCGGAGATACTGATGCTACAGAGATCCGTGCGGCATCACCAATGCGAAAGACCGTGCCGGTACGCCGTCCGATCAGGGAATGCTGCTTTTCGGCGTGGGTATACAGGTCGTCAGTCAGTGTTGATATGTGCACCAGACCCTCTACGAAAAGTTCTTCCAGCTCTACAAAAAAGCCGAAGGCGGTGACACCGGTGATGTAGCCGTCAAACTCTTCTCCGACATGCTTCTGCATATACTGAAGCTTCTTCATCTCTACGACGTCCCGCTCCGCTTCCATTGCCACCCGCTCACGCTTGCTGGTGTGCTCGGCAACTTCGCTGAGGCGTTCAGTGGCGAGTGCCAGCTGTTTGGAGGCGTGCTTCCCTTCAGAGCCGAAGCTCGCTTTCAGAATCCGGTGCACCACCAAATCCGGATAACGTCGGATGGGAGAGGTGAAATGGCAGTAACAGTCAGAAGCCAGGCCGAAATGTCCGACGTTGTCGGCAGCATAACGGGCCTGCTTCATACAGCGGAGCAGGGCGTAGTTGATCATGCGCTCTTCAGGGCGACCATCAGCCTGGGCCAGCAGACGTTGCAGTTCGGACGGCTTGACTTTCTCTTCAACCAGGCTGAACTCGTAGCCAAAACCATAAATGAATTCCTGAAAGGTACGCAGCTTGGCAGGGTCCGGGTTCTCGTGGACACGGTACAGGAACGGGATGTCGCGAGCGGTTATGGAACGTGCCACCGCCTCGTTGGCGGCCAACATAAATTCTTCGATAAGCTGATGAGCCAGGTTGCGTTCCGCGCGCACAATTCCTTCGGTCTGGCCGGTCAGGCCGATGATGATTTCCGGTTCAGGAAGATCGAAATCGATGCTGCCCCGTTTTTTACGCATCTCCATCAGAATCAGGGCCAGCTCCTTCATTTCCATCAGCATGGGCGACACCGGCCGGTATTTGTCGGCCAGTTCAGCGTCATTATCGACAATAATCTGTTTCACAATCGTATAGGTCAGACGGGCCGCACTTTGTATGACGCTGGCATAGAATGACGACTCCAGCATAGTGCCGGTTCGGTCAAAGAGCATTTCGGCTGTCATGGTGAGGCGATCAACGTGTGGATTGAGTGAGCAGATGCCGTTGGAAAGACGTTCCGGCAGCATCGGGATACAGCGATCCGGAAAATACACGGAAGTCCCACGCATATAGGCTTCGCGATCAAGCGGGCTATCTTTTTTGACATAGTGGGATACGTCCGCTATCGAGACCCACAGACGAAAGTTCAGC
>CAIRND010000245.1 GCA_903879825.1 uncultured Geobacteraceae bacterium | reverse complement strand
ATCACGATATCAGCTTCCTGATCCCCTCAATCAGCCTCGGTTCGTCTGCATCTTCCTGAATAACATCAAGTCGTATCAATTCCGGTTTGTCCCTCAGAAGTCGTGAGCCGTTCAGATAGCGGGACACCGGGGTCGATTCGCCCTGACTGTGTTCGGCGATGGTCACCCCGACCCGGCTTGCATAGGTGAGCATCTTTTTCAACTCCGGAATCGCCTTTTCGCCCGCTTCGTCCCAATCATCACCGTCGGTGCCGTGAAATACATAAATATTGTAATCTTTAAGCAGATTCTCCCGGGCTACGATCTCGTTGACGAGTTGATAGGCGCTGAAAACCTGTGTCCCGCCCGCCACTCTGGAATTATAATAGGTATAAAAGTCAGGCACCTCTTTGGCTTCGGTGTCATGAAGAATGAACCGGCTTTCCGCCTGACCTCCATACTGATAGAGCAGCCAGCTGTAGATGAGTACATGCTGGGAAACAATCAGGTCGGTAACCTTGCCGGCCATGGAACCGGAATAGTCCCGCAGGAAAAACAGCATGGCTTGCGGCTCATAATCTTTCTCCCGGGAGAGAACCCGGTAGATCTTGTCGCGGGGCGCGATCAGGAAACGGGTGGGGTCGATATCCGAGACATCGGGCAGGTTGCCCAAGGCGATGTTCGTTTCCACAATTTGACGCAGCGTTGCCTTTTTATCAAGAACCTGGCCAAAGCCGCGATTTTTATCGGTCAGATCGTAGGTGTAACGGGTAAAGGAGCGTTTCTTTCCCTTATCTTTCAAGTTTGGCAGTTGAAACTTTTCGGCCAGCGTCTTGCCAAGATCATAGGCGGAAGACTCCATTTCATGGTTTTCGCCATTACCCTGTCCGGGGCCGCTTCCCGGATCACCGCTCTCTTCGCGGACCGGTTGTTCACCGATGATTTCTCCCTCTTCTTCACTGCCTGTGCCGCCTGAAGTGCCACCATCGCCCGGCGGCCGAATAGTCGGATCGTGAAAAAGTTTTTCCTCCACAGTGGTTGGCACGACCACTACCTTGCCATTACGGCCGCGTCCCGGTTTCACCAGTTTACCAACCTGAATTTTTCGGGGAAAGCCGTCTTCAACCCGCTGTCGGTCGCGTTCCAATAATTCATCCAACGATTTAGCCAGTCCTGCAGCGCTGAATTGCGTTGTCACCGCCTGGCGCAGTACTAAAAGATCACTGTACGCATAGACAGTGCGCCCGAATTCCGATAGCAGACTGCTGGTAGGCAGATCGTCCAGCGGCAGTGGGTGACCGTCTGCTGCTGTCGCCAGTTCGGCCCGTATCCGCTCCTCCCGCTCGGGGGAAAGACCACGTGCCTTCAGCTCTTCCAGGTATGTACGCAGATCGTTTCGCATAGTGGACGCTCTTAGTTTTCATCCTCCTGAGTACAGAAATATTCGATCGTTTTCTGCGCACAGGTCCGGCAGTACCCCAGCTTATTCAGCATGGTCGTGATCATCCGATCGTAGAGCTTTTGATTCTCCTCGTTGGTGCGGTTGGCCAGGGCACCGATCAGGCTGCCGGCACCAGCGATATCAGACTTCAGGCGCACATCGGTTATCGCCTTGACCAGTTCCAGGTTGTCCATGAAATCATAATTCGGATCCAGGGAAATCTTCTGGCCGTAGATTTTACGGATGGAGGTACGGAAGGAATCCCGTTGCTCCTCCGTTTTCAATCCGATCCTTTCCTCCACACTCTTCACATAGCGCTCATCAATTTTAAGTGCGCGCAGTTCGCCGCTTTGGGGGTCCTTGTATTTCCACATTCTGTCCGGCCCCAGATTTTCTGCATCAATGCCGATGATCATATTGACGTAATTCATCACGTCCTTACGGATGGCGTACGGCTCATCCATATAGGCGTTGAACATCTCGGTCATTATCCGCTCGCGGTAAAGTCCTTTGGCTATCTTGAGATCTTCCAGATACTTGGCCCTTTCATTGGTATCGACAACGTAGTCCAGTACAACGCGTTCCAGAGTTTTGAACACGTCGTAGGCGAACATGCAGCGGCCTTCATTGGTCTCGGAATTTTCAACCTGAAGTT
>CAIRND010000244.1 GCA_903879825.1 uncultured Geobacteraceae bacterium | reverse complement strand
TTATTTTCAGCCGCAGCCACAGCAATGGCTCCACTCTCCATTTCCACAACCGGATTGGTATAATTGCCGGACAATACCCCGGCAAGATGCGATTTAGACGTGATCGCTGACGTACTGACGAACGTCCCTCCACGCGCCCCTCTTCCTTCAGCCGACTGACTGGCAATAAACACTGCTCCGACAGGGGATAACGGCACCGGAACCTCCTCGCAGCCGCCATCAGTTACAATGACAACCTTCTCGGCCACGACGACATCCCCCGCGCGCAATTCCGGGGCAATTCCGCCGCAAAATCCGGCTGAGATCAGCAGATCTGGCCGTTCTGAGTCAATAAGCATCTGTGTCGTCCTGGCAGCATTACTAAAACCCATGCCGGACTCGACGAGCAGGAATTCATGCGTGGCCGAGCGAAAGCGCCCGGCCTGCCCTGTGCCAATCTGCGCAGCACCAGCGGCTTTGAGACTGATGACCACGGCACGGAATTCCTCCGGCATGGCGGTGATGATTACGATTTTCATAACGGGTAACTCCTCGCCCGAATGTACAGTCATCGCGCCTTCATTTCAAATCTTATTATGAAAAGCTGGACAAAAAGGAAATGATAGATTATATTCCGCCTTCGTTCGTACGGAGAGATGTCCGAGCGGTTGAAGGAGCACGCCTGGAAAGCGTGTGTACGTTAATAGCGTACCGAGGGTTCGAATCCCTCTCTCTCCGCCATTTTAAATTTTTAAACACGATGCAACGTGGTTGCAGGCGGATATGATAGCCGGGCCTCGCGCAACGGCACGCCGTGAACTCCGCCAGGTCCGGAAGGAAGCAACGGCAGCGGCTCCTGCTGTGTGCCGCGGGTAAACCCGGCTATCATGTGCGCCTGCAAACGTAGTAATCCTTCCACTTCCCCCAAAACGCAACGCTGCTCCCCGACCCATCGAGTGGAGAGTCAAACTACCTGCGAGGTTAGATCTCTTGTCCAACGGCACGCACTATGAAGTCCTGGCAAGGAAATACCGCCCCCAAACTTTCTCCGAACTGGCTGGCCAGGAACATGTCAGTCGTACGCTGCAAAACGCCATTGATTCCGGGCGGGTTGCTCATGCGTTCCTCTTCACCGGCGCCCGGGGTGTCGGCAAAACCAGTACCGCTCGTATTATGGCCAAAACACTCAACTGCAGTGTCGGAGTCACACACGAACCATGCAACGTCTGCCCGCAGTGCATCGAGATAACCAAAGGCACCTCAACCGACGTTTTCGAGATTGACGGCGCTTCCAACAACGGCGTGGACGATGTCCGCGACCTGCGCGACAACATAAAGTACCTCCCTTCCCATAGCCGTTACCGCATTATCATCATCGACGAAGTTCACATGCTCTCCACAAACGCCTTCAATGCGCTTCTAAAAACACTTGAAGAGCCGCCGGAGCACGTTAAATTTATCTTTGCCACAACAGAACCGCACAAACTGCCGGTCACCATTCTCTCGCGCTGCCAGCGCTTTGACTTCAAAAGAGTAACGCTACCGAAAATAATTGCCCGACTGCGTGAAATTGCCGAAAAAGAGTCAGTAACCGTGAGCGATGCGTCCCTGGCGCTGATCGCCCGTAAGGGTGACGGCAGCATGCGCGATTCTCTGACCGCATTCGACCAGGTGCTTGCCTTCTGTGGCAACAGCGTCAGTGACGAAGATGTCGGCACGCTGCTCGGAACGATTGATCGGAGACTGTTGGCGGATATTTCAGCGGCGGTCTTCGGTGGTGATACTCAGGGTGTGCTTGCAGGCATCAGGCAGGTCGATCTGGTTGGCTATAACATGCGGCAGTTCTGTCAGGAACTGATTGAGCACTTCAGGAATCTACTGGTAATCCGCTCGGTCAAAAAACCGGAAGAGATTCTCGACATCGCCGCAGCAGAACTTGATGAGTTGCAAAAGCAGTCTCTTCATATATCTGCCCTGGACATCCAGCGCCGCTTGACGTTGTTCATTAAGGCCGAATCTGAAATGTCCTATGCCAACTTCCCCCGTCTTATTGTGGAAATGGCTCTTCTGAAAGCCGCGTTGTTAGCTCCTCTTGTGCCGATACAAGAGTTAATTGAAAAAATAAAGGCACTGGAAACGGCGGCGGTCCATACGCCATCGCTCCCGTGGGAAGCCGCCAGAGCTGCCTCCGCGCCCGCTCCATACCATGCTGAAATGCAGAGCACAGCGCCGTCACGTCCGTCGCAGCCCGCCACAGTCTCTGCCCACCCATCCACCGGTGCACCGGCACCAGAGTCTTCCGGGGGCTTTACCGATTGGGGCCGTTTTGTGGCATATGTAAATGGAGAAGACCGCCAACTTGGGTCGGTTCTTGAGCATGGCAGCCCGATCAAACAGGAAAAAGAGCTGATCGAAATAGGCTTTCCGGCCGGCAGCTACTTTCTGACCGCCGGACAGGACACAGAATTTATTGCTGATGTACAGCGACTGGCTTGCACCTTTATGGGGGGAAACACCGTTATCCGGGTTAAGTCGATCGAAGCCGGGCTTGCTGGCGCGCCGTTATCGCTGGTAGAAAAAAAAAAGAGTGATGCCGAACAGCTTCTCGATGAATTGAAGCAGGAGGTGACCAATCATCCGGTGATCATAGAAGCACAGCGGGTTTTTGGCGGCACTATTACAGACGTACGGAAATACTAAACACACTACCAACATTATATACGGGGGAAACGATGTCAAAAGGATTAGCCAACATCATGAAGCAGGCGCAGATGATTCAGCAAAAGATGGCCAAATTACAGGAAGAGGCCAGTTTAAAAACTGCGGTAGCAACTTCCGGCGGCGGAGCCGTCACCGTTACGGTAAATGGGAAAAACGAGATAATTTCACTGGAAATTAAAAAAGAAGCGGTCGACCCCAACGATGTTGAAATGCTGCAGGACCTTGTTATGACTGCTGCAAATGAGGCTTTAAAGAAAGTACATGCTGAGATGGGTGGCGAAATGTCCAAAATTACCGGCGGCATGAGCATCCCAGGTCTTTTCTAGTTATATCAGTAAGTTACTTATGCCATACCCGCAGAAATTAGCTTTCTGCATTTTACTGTAACTCAATTTTTAGTTCGACTAATAGTGGCCCAGGTAAACAGCGTCTTCATTTGCTGCCGTGTGACTGCCAACGAACCCTTATTTTAATGCTCCTCCATGGTTTCAGGTCATCATCAGACCCGCCCAGAGCGGGGGAGCATTTTTTTTAACCTCGCTATAACACTAAAAAATTGTTTTATTTGTGACGGAATTTATGTTAACAAAATCATCTTCGCTTATGCGTTTAGTTGGAGAATTGAAGAAGTTGCCGGGAGTCGGAGAACGTACCGCACTCCGCTTGGCATTCCATCTTCTCAAATCGCCCCGGAACCTGACAGCATTGTCAGAATCACTCTGTGACGTTCGGGACAAGGTACGACCCTGTTCGACCTGCTTTGCCATTACGGAGAATGACCCCTGTTCAATCTGCTCAGGAAACCGGGATGCAAGCATTATCTGTGTGGTGGAAAACTCCCAGGATCTGATGGCACTGGAACGGAGCAACGCTTATCAAGGTGCCTATCATGTTCTTGAGGGAGCTATTTCGCCACTGTCAGGCATCGGACCGGCCAACCTGAGAATGGCTGAACTGGTGAGTCGGGTTGCAGGTGGTGCCGTTAAAGAAGTGGTGATAGCGACAAACTTCACAGTTGAGGGAGAAGCAACGGCGCTCTACCTGACCAAGATTCTGAAACCGACCGGCGTTAAAATCAG
>CAIRND010000243.1 GCA_903879825.1 uncultured Geobacteraceae bacterium | reverse complement strand
TATCGCCAGTCGCAGCCTCCCTGCTGATGCTGTGCTGCTGGAACGCCGTGAACATGGTAATTACTTCGGAACGCTGACGGGGGTTACCGCTGAAGGAATGGCTTTGACGGCTGCAACGCCGTACGAAAAGCTGCAGCAGGCGCTGAAGCTGGTATCTGTCAAGCTGGACGATACCCGCGCAATCAAAAAGAAAATGTCCAACCTGAACCATACCGCCGAGAGCCTCCGGCTGAAACTGCTGAAGCTGGAATATCGCGGCAAAGAAAAGAATGCCGCAGCCATCCTGGAACTGACCGCTGCCCGTGAAAAAGCGTTGACTGAATTCACCCGGCTGAATGAATTATCCAGCGCTGCAATGTCCGACATAGGACGGATAACGGGACAGTTTAGCGACGTTGCCGGCGGTAGTAAGGATATCTCCCTGACGGAAATTGTTGCCCTGCAACGTCCTAACAGCATGTCGTTCTTTGCCAAATGCGGAGCCTACCTCGAGCGTCTCCGTGAACTGCTGCTTGATGACCCGCGTGAATCAAATACGGAAGGGGGGCTGTTCCCGGCCATCTTTGGTACCGTTATGATGGTTCTGCTGATGAGTGTCTTCTCGCTGCCATTTGGTGTCGTTGCCGCAGTTTATTTGCGTGAATACGCGAAAGAAGGTTTGATGACCCGCATGGTGCGCATTGCCGTGAATAACCTGGCAGGCGTTCCCTCCATTGTGTACGGTGTTTTCGGACTCGGCTTTTTCGTGTACGGCATCGGCGGCAGTATAGATAGTCTCTTCTTTCCGGAGCGACTGCCGACGCCGACCTTCGGTACCGGCGGCATCCTCTGGTCAAGCCTGACGCTGGCACTATTGACTGTGCCGGTCGTGATTGTTGCCACTGAAGAGTCATTGGCCTCTATTCCAAAGGGTATCCGGGAGGGGTCGCTGGCACTGGGTGCGACAAAATTTCAGACGCTTACCAAAAATCTACTGCCAATGGCCACCCCTGGTATCATGACCGGATTGATACTCTCCATGGCACGTGCGGCCGGTGAAGTTGCACCACTGATGATTGTTGGAGTTGTCAAGCTGGCACCGACACTCCCCTTTGATACAAATTTCCCGTTTTTTCACATGGATCGAAAATTCATGCATTTAGGCTTCCATATCTACGATGTCGGTTTTCAATCCCCCAACGTAGAGGCGGCCAAACCGATGGTCTTTGTTACCACCATGCTGCTGCTGGCGATAGTAGTTGTCGCCAGTAGTGTGGCGATCTACCTGCGTAACCGGATGCGCAGCAAATACACGACTTCGACCTTTTAGCCAAAATCGGCACTTCAACCACAGAGTCACTGAGAACACAGAGAAAATAGTGAGTTTTTTGAAAAAGCAGTGTTCACCCAAGAGATGAAAGCCAGATATTGTTGCATCAGCTATAACACGATGGATATAAAAAGTTTTTCTCTGTGATCACTGTGACTCTGTGGTGAGGTTTGCAACATTTTGATTTAACACCATTTTAAGGAATAAATATGACACAAACACAGGAACAAAACAGCAGCGCACCGATTCTTTCCGTCACCAACCTGGACCTTCACTATGGACAGGCCCATGCTCTTAAAAACATAAATCTGGACATGGCGCGTCACCAGGTTACTGCCTTTATCGGACCATCGGGATGTGGCAAGTCAACGCTCTTGCGCTGCTTCAACCGCATGAACGATCTGGTGGAGAGTGCGCGGATAGATGGAAGTATCCGTTTTAACGGCGCTGAGGTGAACGAATCCTCCACTGATGTTATCTC
>CAIRND010000242.1 GCA_903879825.1 uncultured Geobacteraceae bacterium | reverse complement strand
GCTCAAGCCATTATTAAGGCGCTTGTGAAATTCAACAAAGATGTAAAAGTGATAAAGCGCGATTTTAATATTCGTGCCGGGATCAACTCCGGAGATGTTTTCTATGAGGAGGCGACACCTTTGGAAGAGATGACGGACAGGGTTATTGATATAGCGGGTCATATGCAAAAGCACGGCTGCGTTAACGGAGTCACTATTGGCAGACACTCTATTGAACAGCTTATCAGTGAGTTTGACTTTCACGATGCTGGTCGCGAAGTGGATGGGTGCCAAATATATGAATGGAACTAGAATGGTACGCTGCCTCTACCGCTTAACTATAAGGTCAGGTCAACCTGCTGCAGTGTTCCAACACTGCCGTTTTCATTGAGATATAAACCGCTTGACCTGATCGAACCGAGTGAACTGTTGCTGCCGGTTTTTAACTCAAACGGGGAGGATGCCGCGCCAAGGTACAGTGCGCCGACCCCCTTCTCTTTCAGGCTTGTCAGCACATCGTTTCCCTGGCTGTCTCTGGACCATACCTTCAACTGGTTGAACACCGCATCATTTTCGTCAATCCAGCCGTTTCGGTCCTGGTCATAGACGGACAAATCCAGAAAACCGTTGCCGCTCTTTGGTCCAAACAGCTCACTGCCGTTATTTATCGTGCCGTCGTTGTTTTTATCCAAGGCAATAAAACCGCTGTTCGCTCCCACGAAGGAAATTTGTTCGGCGTTGCCGTCAGCGTTGATATCGAAGCTGAATTTTGTATCAGTAAGCTGAGCTGCCGAACCGTTAAAGTTGATAACCAACGGGTCTTGTTGCTTTACCGCGTCACCCAGGCGGATACTGACGCTTTTTTCGCTTGCGAACGCGCGTTCCATCGAAAGCCGTAGGTTAAATTGGATCATCGTGCCGTCGGTTGTCCTGACTACACCTTGCGCCGAAAAATTCATGCGTTCAGCTTCAGCGAACGTTTGATTAGAATTATATTCGAGACCGAAACCAGCCAAGGATGGAACTTGCGGCTTGACTTGGGCGTCAGCGTTTATAGCCTGACTCAGTTCGGCTGCTTTTTGTGGATCAATGCCGTCATCTCTGGGCGCGATTGACGTAATCTTGATTTTCTTACCGGTAATCAGTTCGGCCAACATACGCACCAACCGGGAAACCGGGTCTGTGTCCGTGATGTCTTCACGGTCACCGGTCCTTGTGGAGGCTCTTCCCTTCCCGGTGTCATGGATTGCAGACTTAGCCAGATGAGACAGATTCACTCTGTCATGAATCTGCTCAGCAAAACGTCCCGCGATGTTCACAAAATCAGGGCGCTGGCTGCCGACCCATACCTTCAGGGTTTCTGACGAGGTCTGTTCTGTTACGGCAACATGCTGACTCGTTAGCAGAATATTGGAACTCTGAATTATCATATTTCACCCCCATATAGATACTATATCGGGGTTTTCAGCAAAAAAATGAGAACTCCAGAAGAACTTTTTACTTTCCGAGATCCAGACCACGCCAGCAAAGGAATGCAGATGTCTGACATGACCCAAAACCTACATTTCACCTATCGCCCCATTGGCATTCTGCGATCTCCCTATGCCCGCCGTATTGATGCACCCCATCAAAGCACCGTGGTGGAAGGCACGGAAACCGG
>CAIRND010000241.1 GCA_903879825.1 uncultured Geobacteraceae bacterium | reverse complement strand
TCATCGGTCGTTTCAAGGCCGTGATCGACTGCGTTTCGCAAGATATGAACAATCGGTTCGGCGATTTCCTCCAAAATACCACGATCAAGCTCGATCTCTTTCCCCGAGAGCTGGAAATGGATCTCTTTTCCCTGTTTGCGGGCCAGATCTCGTACCAGACGCGGGAAACGCTCGGCTATAAATGCAAACGGCAGCATGCGCGCCTTGAAAACTTCATCACGCAGGTTGCGCAGTAATGCGGTTAACTGGTGGAGCGGTTCGCGGCAGTCTGCTGCGCCAGCACGCTGGATTGATTCAGCCAGCCGGTAGCGGTTGGTAATTAAATCTCCGGTTATATTGACAAGACGATCGAGCGTTTCGGTTTTGATGCGGATACTTTTAAAGGAATCGGTCTGCCGGAATTCGGGGGATGCAGTAACAGGAGCGCTTCGAGCGGTGTCAGTCGTACCATGCGTATTAATGGGGGCTGAAGGTCGCTTCCCCTCAGCTGATGCGTCAAATGCCGCCAGTCGGTCTGTCAGCCCGGTAGAATCCTCAAGTAGATTGTTTCCCGTTTCAATGCCGGTCACCAGCCGGCTCAGCGTGTCGACTCCTTCCAGCAGAAGGTCTGCCAAAACGGGCGAAAGCAAAAACTCACCGCTTCTGACCCTGCTCAGCTGGTCCTCCATGAGATGGGCGATCGCCACGACCTGCTCGTAACCCATAGTCGCCGCCATCCCCTTCAGAGAATGAGCATGACGAAACAGCTCGTCAATTATGGCGCTATCAGTGGGGGCCTCTTCAAGGCGGACAATCAGTTCGCTGAATGCGGAGAGATGATTGCGGGCTTCAGAAACGAACAGATCCCGATAGGGGGACATGTCCATTGGTCAATCCTCCAGGCCGGCCAAAACTTCAGAAACCTTTTCCGGGGTAAACGGTTTCTGAATAAAGGCTTTCGCGCCAAGTTCCCGGGATTTCCGGATAACCGGTTCCTGGCCGATTGAAGAGCAGACAACGATCTTCGAATCCGGGCAAACCTTGATAATCGACTCAAGAAGGTCAAGGCCGTTCGAGTCGGGCAGAATGATGTCCAGCAGAATTATATCGGGGTGGCTTGTATGAAGATTTCTCATGGCCTCAATGCCGCTTGCCGCCTCGGAAACTACATTATATCCGGCCTGGGCAAGAATCCCTCGCAGAATTTTGCGTATGAAGAGGGAGTCATCAACAATCATCACGGTTCGGTTCATCGCCAACCTCCTACCCCTTTAATTTTTTAAGCAGCAGCTCGTTTACCACAGCCGGGTTGGCTTTTCCCTTACTGACTTTCATTACCTGGCCGACGAAAAAGCCGAACACTTTCTCTTTTCCGCCACGATATTCCTCAACTTGTCCGGCATTGGCAGCCATAATTTCGTCTATAATATTTTCAATGGCACCGCTATCGGAGACCTGTACCAGTCCCTGCTCTTCGACAATTGTCTGAGGCGCTGCGCCGCTGCGCCACATTTCATCGAAAACCGTCTTGGCTATCTTACCCGAAATGGTGCCGTTGTCGATCAACTTTAAAAGCTCTGCAAGCTGTGTCGGGCTTACCGGGCATGATTCTATCAATGTCCCGCTGTCGTTCAGCGATCGGGTGATTTCGCCCATTATCCAGTTGCCGACAGCTTTGGCATTGCCGTGAGCGGCAACCGCTGCCTCAAAATAATCAGCCTGGGCCCGGCTCGCGGTCAGCACTTCGGCGTCATAGGCGGCAAGTCCCAGCGTCTGCATAAAGCGTTGCTGACGCAGTTCCGGCAACTCCGGCAGCTCCCGCCGTGTGGCCTCTATCCATTCGTTGCTGATAACAAGCGGCACCAGATCAGGGTCGGGGAAATAGCGGTAATCGTGGGCCTCCTCTTTGCTCCTCATTGAACGGGTTTTGCCGCTGTTAGGGTCGAAAAGTCGCGTTTCCTGAACGACGGTGCCGCCATCCTCGATCAGGTCGATCTGGCGTTGGATTTCATATTCGATCGCCTGCTTGACAAATTTAAAGGAGTTGACGTTCTTTATCTCGGCACGGGTACCCAGCGTGGTTGAGCCGACCGGCATAACCGAAACATTGGCGTCACAGCGGAAACTGCCCTCCTCCATATTGCCGTCGCAGATTCCAAGCCAGGTTACGATCTGATGCAACTGTTTCAGGTAGGCGACCGCTTCGTCAGATGAGCGTAAATCTGGCTCAGAGACAACTTCGAGCAGCGGCGTGCAGGCGCGGATCAGGTCAACGCCCGAACCATCTCCCGGTCCGGACAGTTCGCCATGTACCAGCTTCCCGGCATCTTCTTCCATATGGATGCGGGTGATGGCAATCCGTTTCTGTTCCTGACCCTCTACGGTGATATCC
>CAIRND010000240.1 GCA_903879825.1 uncultured Geobacteraceae bacterium | reverse complement strand
GAGCAAAAACTTAACCTGTCGGCGATCGATATTTATGGACTGTCAGAAATCATGGGACCGGGCGTTGCAATCGAATGCATCGAAGCAAAGAAGGGACTCCATATCTGGGAAGATCACTTTATCCCGGAAATTATAAACCCTGAGACCGGTGAACGCCTGCCGGAAGGGGAACGCGGCGAGCTGGTTATAACCACCATCACCAAACAGGGTATACCGCTGATCCGTTACCGTACCCGCGATATTACCAGTTTGACCTATGAACCATGTATCTGTGGTCGCACCCATGCCCGTATCACCCGCATGAGCGGTCGCTCTGACGATATGCTGATTATCCGTGGTGTAAACGTATTCCCTTCTCAGATCGAAGCAATTCTGGTTGGTATTGAAGGCATTGAGCCGCATTATATGCTGATTATTGACCGGCAGGGGACACTTGATACGTTGACGGTTCAGGTCGAAGTCAGTGAACATCTGTTCTCGGATGAAATCAAGGTGCTGCAGGCTTTGGCACGACGTGTTGAAAAATCGATCAAGGACATGCTGGGAGTCACCTGTACCGCCAAACTGGTTGAACCAAAAACCATTCAACGCAGCGAAGGTAAAGCCAAACGGGTAATTGATAACCGGAAATTGTAATCCATACAAAAACGTTACAATATTAGATGGTTGGAGGTATTATGAAAGTTGAACAGATATCCATCTTCATTGAAAACAAGTCTGGCCGTTTGGCTGAAATTACTCGTATTCTTGGCGAAGCCGGTATCAATATCCGGGCGCTTTCACTTGCTGATACCTCTGATTTTGGTATCCTGCGCTTGATTGTCAATGACGGTGCTTCGGCCACTACGGTACTGAAGGAACACGGCTTTACGGTCAATATGACCGAAGTTGTGGCGGTTGAAGTTCCTGATCAACCGGGCGGGTTATCAGCTATTCTTCAGACACTTGACCGTGAAGCGATCAATGTTGAGTATATGTATGCCTATGTGGAACGATGCGGTGGAAATGCGGTCATAATTTTCCGTTTTGACGAAACGGATAAAGCGATCGCGGCGTTGCAGGCTCAAAACTTTAATATGCTTGAAGGTAGTCGAATCTATAACATGTAATAAACTTATCGGGGGTCTCAATGAAAAAAATGTCCTTACTATTCAGCAGCATCTGTTTGAGTCTCATCTGTGCAACGGCGTCGTTTGCGTCAGGCACCATCAAGATCGGCGCTCTGTTTGCCGTTACCGGCCCCGCTTCTTTCCTCGGTGAACCGGAAAAAAAGACGTTGGAACTGCTGGTTAAAGAGCTTAATGAGAAGGGCGGCATCAACGGCCAAAAAGTGGAAGCGGTTATCTATGACACCGGTGGCGATGCCACCAAGGCCGTTCAGTTGGCTACAAAACTGATCAAGGACGATAAGGTCAGCGTAATCATCGGACCCAGCACCACCGGTGAGAGTATGGCGGTGATCCCGGTTGCTGAAAAAGAAAAGATTCCCCTTATTTCCTGCGCTGCCGGTATTAAAATTACCGATCCGGCCAAACACTGGGTTTTTAAAACACCGGCCAATGACCATGTTGCCGCTGAAAAAATCCTTAACTATATGACCAGTAAAAAACAGAAGAGTATCGCCCTGTTGACGGTAACAGATGGTTTTGGCGCTTCCGGTCGTGAGCAGATTAAAGTATTGGCAAAACAGAAGGGCTTTACTGTCGTTGCCGATGAAGTCTATGGCCCGAAAGATACTGACATGACGGCTCAGTTAACCAAAATCCGTGGTATCAAGCCTGACGCGATTATCTGCTGGGGTACCAATCCGGGACCTGCGGTAGTAACTAAAAATATTAAACAGCTTGGTATCAAAACCCCCGTCTATATGAGCCACGGCGTTGCTTCCAAAAAATATATCGAACTGGCCGGTGCGGATGCTGCTGAAGGTGTTATGCTTCCGGCTGGCAAGCTTGCCATTTACGACGCGCTTCCAAAGGGTGACGTCCAATACAAACTGCTTAAGGAATATGATCAAGGCTACAAAAAAATGTATGGTGTCGAAGCCTCAACTTTTGGTGGCTATGCCTATGACGCCTTCCTGTTGGTGACCGGTGCTATTAAAAAGTCCGGTTCGACTCCGGAGCAGATCAGAAACGGCGTTGAACAGACCAGCAAACTGGTCAGTATTTCCGGTGTGTTCAACATGTCTACGAAAGACCATAACGGTCTTGATCTTTCGGCCTTTGAGATGGTAAAAATTGTCAAGGGTGATTGGACGCTGCTTAAGTAGTAAACTACATATATTTCAAGGAGATTGCCCGTGAATGTTAAATTTACACATTATGTTATCGCTGCAGCTACCTTGCTGTTCTCTTCCAATGTTTTTGCCGCAGCCCCGATAAAAATCGGGGCTCTGTTTGCCGTTACCGGACCTGCCGCTTTTTTGGGAGAACCGGAACGCAACAGCGCAAAAATGGTAATTGATGAAATTAACAAAGCAGGTGGGGTCAAGGGCCGCAAGCTTGAACTGATTGTATATGATACTGCCGGTGACGCCACCAAAGCGGTTCAGTTGGCTACAAAACTTATCAAGGATGACAAGGTTGTCGCGATTATAGGTCCGAGTACGACCGGCGAGACGATGGCAGTTATTCCTGTTGCTGAGAAAGAGCAGATTCCGCTTATTTCTTGCTCCGCAGGCAGTAAAATTACTGATCCGATTAAAAAGTGGGTTTTCAAGACCGCTCAGAATGATGCGTTGGCGGTCGGGCGAATCTACGAATATCTGCAAAAAACGAAACAGACCAGCGTATCAATTTTGACCGTTTCGGATGGTTTTGGTGCTTCGGGGCGCGAACAGTTGAAAGTCCAGGCGGCCAAATATGGTATTACTGTTGTTTCTGACGACACCTACGGCCCCAAAGACACCGATATGACCGCACAGTTGACCAAAATCCGTGGCACTCATTCCCAGGCTATCATCTGTTGGGGTACCAATCCGGGTCCGGCTGTCATAGCCAAAAATGCCCGTCAGCTTGGTATTAAAACGCCACTGTTCATGAGTCATGGCGTTTCATCCAAAAAGTTTATCGAACTGGCCGGTGAAGCTGCCGAAGGAATTAAACTTCCTTCCGGCAAGGTTGTTGTGGCCGATCTGCTGGCCAATTCGGATCAGCAGAAGAAGCCTTTGATGGCTTTTGTCAAAGACTACCAGAAACATTACAAAGCAGAAGGTGATCATTTCGGCGGACACGCCTGGGACGCTGTCATGCTGATCAGACATGCCGTTGAAAACGGTGCTGATACTGCAACTGGTATTCGTGACCAGCTTGAGAAAATCAAGGGCTTTGCCGGTATCGGCGGCAGTTTCAACTACTCGGCCCAGGATCATGCCGGTTTAGCTAAAGATGCCTTTGTGCTGGTAGAAATCAAAAATAAAGATTGGGTTATTGTGAAGTAGAGGCGCTGTCTGCCGCGTCCGCGTTTATAAATACGACAGTAGTAGTGGGCGAAGCGCGTGATCCACGTGCTTCGCCCCATTTATGAGGTTCAATGCAGTTCGACCAGATTTTACAATACACGCTGTCCGGTTTATCAACCGGTGCTATTTACGCTTTGATCGGCATCG
This sequence comes from uncultured Geobacteraceae bacterium, assembly GCA_903879825.1. GTDB lineage: Bacteria > Desulfobacterota > Desulfuromonadia > Geobacterales > Pseudopelobacteraceae > JACRCG01. The sequence goes on along the minus strand of CAIRND010000240.1, from coordinate 13,095 downwards.
GATTTTCGATCATTTATAATGCGACCGGTATCATCAATTTTGCCCAGGGTGAATTTGTTATGCTGGGCGGTCTGCTGACTCTCTCATGTCTGGAGCTTCTTGCCCTGCCGCTCTGGGCTGCGGTCCCCTGTGCCATTGCGGTTTCAACCGTGGTCGGCATACTGTTTGAGCGCCTGGCTATCCGGCCCCTTAAGCAGCCAACTCCAATCAATCTGGTGATCATAACTATCGGGGGGAGTATTCTTATCCGGGGACTTGCTATGCTGGTCTGGGGCAAGGATACCCACGCAATTCCCGCGTTTTCTGGCGATGTTCCGATTTCTGTTGGCGGAGCGACAATCCTCCCGCAACACCTGTGGATTCTTGCCATTACTCTGGTAACAATCTGTATTAACAAGATATATTTTTATCACACCATCAGTGGCAAAGCTATGCGTGCCTGTTCTTATAACCGTCGTGCAGCCGGTCTGGTAGGTATCGACGTACGGCGAATGGTGCTGTTCTCATTCATTATCAGCTCTGCAATGGGGGCCGTTGCCGGCATTATTGTTGCGCCGCTGACAATGACCGCTTACGATGTCGGCGTTATGCTCGGGTTGAAAGGCTTTTGTGCTGCTATTATTGGTGGCATGAGTAGCGGTCTTTCTACCGTTATCGGTGGGCTGTTACTCGGTGTTTTGGAGTCGCTCGGAGCCGGACTTATTTCCTCCGGTTACAAAGATGCCATCGCTTTTATTATCTTGCTGTTGATTCTTTTCATCAGGCCGCAGGGGCTTTTTGGAAAAGCTGATTCGGAGCGGGTCTAATACCATGAAACGAGACCTTCTGTTATTTATCGGTTTTTCAGTGCTGATTATGGTGGCACCGCAGTTGTTCGCGGGTGGTTACCTGATGAACGTGTTGGTATTTGTCGGCATCAACACCATGCTGGCAATTGCTCTCAATCTTCTCCTTGGCTATGCCGGACAAATTTCCCTTGGTCACGCCGGTTTTTTCGGTTTGGGTGCCTATATCAGCGGTATCCTGACGACCACCTTCAGCCTCAATCCGTGGCTTGCCATGCCGATTGCCGCGTTAGCGGTCGGTTGTCTGGCTGGTGTAATCGGCTTTCCCATTCTGAAACTAAAAGGTCATTACCTGGCGATGGCTTCTCTTGGCCTTGGCATAATCATGTACATCGTTTTTAACGAAACGGTAGAGTTGACCGGTGGTCCCTCCGGCTTGTCGGGGATTCCCAATATGAAGCTTGCCGGTGTCTCTTTTGATTCGGATGTGAAGAATTATTATTTAATCTGGGGCTTTACTCTGGCAGTGATGCTGTTTTCGATTAATCTGGCTAATTCCCGTGTCGGACGGGCGTTACGGGCGGTGCATGATTCGGAAGTCGCCGCACAGGTTCTCGGCGTCAATGCGCGACTACTGAAGGTGCAGATATTTGCCCTCTCCGCAATTATCTCCTCTCTGGCTGGCAGTCTTTATGCTCACACCATGACGTTTATATCCCCCGCATCATTTGGTTTTAATTTTTCGATTGAGTTGCTGACAATGGTAGTCATTGGCGGATTGGGAAGCATTTATGGCTCTTTTCTTGGTGCGGCGCTTCTTACGCTGCTGCCGGAAATTCTGCGTGGTGCCAATGATTACGACATAATTATTTATGGCGGCCTGCTGGTACTTATGGTCATGTACATGCCGGGCGGCCTCGTGCGGGGTATTCCCGATCTGTTCAAAAAGATCTTCAAGCCGAAAGGTGGTGCTGACCATGCTTGAGGTTTCGGGGATTACTCAGATATTTGGTGGCGTAACAGCCCTTGACTCGGTTTCATTTGCGATTTCGGCAGGTGATATTACCGGGGTAATCGGCCCAAATGGCGCCGGCAAAACAACCCTGTTCAACATTATTACCGGTATATACCGTCAGACAGCCGGCACGGTTCATCTGGAAGGGAAAAATGTCACCGGTTTGCCACCAGAGAAATTGGCCCGGCTTGCCATGGTGCGAACATTTCAGAATATTGAGCTGTTCGGAGGAATGACGGTTCTGGAAAACGTCATGGTCGGCATGCATACCAAAAGTTCCGCCGGTTTGCTCGCCTGCGCATTCAAAATGCCGTGGAGTATTTCCGAAGAGCGCCGCATCCGTGAAGGTGCCATGAAGTGGCTTGAATTTACCGGTATTGTGGATTTGGCCGATCATGTCGCCGGCAGCCTCCCGTTTGGTAAAGGTCGTTTACTTGAAATCGCCCGTGCTCTTGCGGTCGAACCGCGTATTATCTTGATGGATGAACCTGCCGCCGGACTTAATAGTCAGGAAACAGTCGGCCTGGCCCAATTGATCAAACAAATTCGAGATACGGGCATTACCGTTGTTTTGGTTGAGCATGATATGGAGCTGGTTATGGATATTTGCGACAGAATTATTGTTCTCAATCTCGGCACAAAACTGGCGGAGGGAACTCCCCGTGAAATTCAGGAAAGCTCTGCAGTCATCGCTGCCTACCTGGGAGATGACGACTGATGTTGCGTCTTAAAAATATCAATACCTATTATGGGAAGGTTCACGCCCTCAAAAATGTGTCTCTGCATTTAGGTGAGGGTGAGATTGTTACCCTGATCGGTGCTAACGGTGCTGGTAAAACCACTATTCTAAACACCATATCTGGTGTTACGCCCGCTTCTGCCGGTGAAATAATGTTTTGCAAGGAATCGGTCGCTGCGCTTGCACCGGATAAAGTCGTTCAGCGCGGCATATCCCAGGTCCCGGAAGGCAGGCAGGTATTCAAGCCGCTCTCCGTTGAGGATAACCTCGAGCTTGGAGCATATCTCCGTTATCGGAACAGAGAAAGTAAATCAGCTATTCATAAGGACATGAACCAGATATTTAGCCTGTTTCCCCGTCTTGAAGAGCGACGTAAACAGCTCGCCGGTACAATGTCCGGCGGGGAGCAGCAGATGCTTGCCATCGGTCGTGCTTTGATGGCAAATCCGAAAATGTTGCTCCTTGATGAACCGTCAATGGGGCTCGCACCACTGGTAGTTCAGGAAATATTTCGTGTTCTTGAACGGTTACGGCAAGAAAACGGCACCACTATCCTTTTGGTTGAGCAGAACGCCAAAGCGGCGCTCAAACTGGCTGATCGGGGCTATGTCCTTGAAACAGGCAAGGTTATTCTGGAAGGACCTGCTGATGAACTGCTGGAAAATGCTGAAGTTAAGCGTGCCTATCTCGGTAAAGATAAAAAGGAAATGTGGGAGAGGTAGGAGTTGTACCGAGTTTAAATGAAAATATCGAAGTAATCTGAATAAATACATGAAAATACAAGGAACGAAACAATGCGTTTTCCCATGCGGCTCAATTACGATCTGACAAAATATATTGTCAGTAACAAGATCAACAAAATTGAAAAATATCCCCTGGTATTGATGCTGGAGCCTACTCATCTGTGCAATCTTGCCTGCTCCGGCTGTGGCAGAATCCGCGAATATGCCGACACGATCCAGGATATGATGAGTCTGGAGGAGTGCCTGAGTTCAGTAGATGAATGTCCGGCGCCGGTTGTTACCATAACCGGGGGAGAGCCGTTCCTTTATCCGCAGATTCATGAATTGATCGCCGGAGTATTGGCACGTGGTAAACATATCTATTTCTGTACCAATGGCATCCTGCTTGACAAAGCGCTTGATTCCATGACGCCCCATCCAAATTTTACCCTCAATATTCATATGGATGGCCTGGAAGAGACCCATGACCGGATTCTGGAGCGCAAAGGTGCTTTCAAAATCGCCATGGCTGCAATCAGAAAAGCCAAGCAGCTGGGCTTTCGGGTCTGCACAAATACCACTATTTTCAATGAAACCGATCTGGTTGAAATTGAAATGCTTTTTAGTCAGCTGGAAGAAATTGGAGTTGATGGCGTTCTTGTCGCTCCCGGTTTCGGCTATGAAGCTGTTGGCGAAAAACTTTTCCTTGAGCGCCGGGATATTGAGAGAAAGTTTGCCGACGTATATGAAATGAGCAAAAAACATCGCTTCTTTTCTACTCCGATGTACCTGCGCTTTCTTAAAGGCGAAAAGAAACTGGAATGTACCCCGTGGGGCAACCCGACCCGTAATCCGCGCGGTTGGAAAGCACCCTGCTATCTGATCACCGATGCCCATTATCCAACCTTCGCCGAAATGATGGCAAAGACCGACTGGGAGAAGTACGGCGTAGGTAAGGATCCACGCTGCGCTCAGTGCATGATGCATTGCGGTTTCGAACCAACAGTCGTCAACGAAATCGGCAAGAGCTGGAAAGATATTCTTGAGATGATGATCTGGAACATGACCTAGTGCCCGATCTGCATCAAAAAATAGAATCACTATTTCCCCAAGAGCAGCATTTACCCGAACAGTATCGTAACTGGCAGCCTGTCAGGCAGGATTACTATCTGATAGAGGGTGAGTTGCGTCGTTGGCAGGGTCCGCTTCAGGAGGTTCGTTCTCCGATTCGGATACGCGACGCTGAGGGCAATCAACTGAAGTTGATTGGCGAGGCGCCGTTACTGACTGAAGCTGCCGTACTTGAAACATTGGACGTAGCGGTACGGGCTTACTCAAACGGTCGTGGTGTCTGGCCGACCATGTCGGTGGGCGAACGGATTCAGAGCGTACAGCGTTTTACCGCAGCGATGTTGTTGAAGCGTGAAGAAATAGTGACGTTGCTTCAGTGGGAGATTGGTAAATCTCTCCAGGAAGCGGAGCGTGAGTTTGACCGCACCGTATTGTATATCCGCGACACACTCGAAGCTTTGAAAGAATTGGATCGTGTTTCATCCCGTTTCGTTATCCAGCAGGGGATTATCGGCCAGATCCGTCGTGCTCCTTTGGGGGTGGTGCTCTGCATGGGCCCCTACAATTTCCCGCTCTATGAAACCTTTACCACCATGATTCCAGCGCTGGTCATGGGCAACACCATTCTGCTGAAACCACCCCGCTTCGGTGTTCTGATATTTCAACCATTATTGGCTGCCCTACGAGATTCGTTTCCGGCGGGTGTTGTTAATACGGTTTACGGCGAGGGTGAAGCCGTCGTTCCGCCGCTCATGGCTTCCGGGTTGGTGGATGTCTTAGGCTTTATCGGTACCCATAAGGTTGCAGATTCGTTGCGGGCAGTTCATCCCCGACCTCATCGACTCCGCTGTGTGCTTGGCCTGGATGCCAAAAATCCGGCGGTAATACTGCCAGACGCCGATCTTGATCTGGCAGTGGCTGAATGCATTCAGGGAAGCCTTACTTATAACGGTCAGCGCTGTACGGCACTTAAAATATTATTTGTGCATCGTTCGATTGTTGACGAATTTTTGCAACGAATGTCCACCGGAATCAGTGCGTTAAAATGCGGTATGCCGTGGGAGCCGGGTGTTACCATTACCCCACTGCCTGAACCTGAAAAACCGGCTTATCTGGAGGGACTGGTTACGGATGCCCTGGCTTTGGGTGCACAAATTGTCAACCCAGGCGGTGGTGCCAGCAGCGGTTCGTTCTTTTATCCCGCCCTGTTATATCCGGTTACCCCTCAGATGCGTGTTTACAACGAAGAACAGTTCGGGCCGGTGATTCCGGTTGTACCATTCGATGATATTCGGGAAACGATCGACTATGTCGTGGCCTCAAATTATGGTCAGCAGGCCAGTATCTTCGGGCAGAATAGTGATCTGCTGGCGCAACTGGTTGATGCTCTGGTAAATCAGGTCTGTCGCATCAACATCAATAGTCAATGTCAACGAAGCCCGGACAGTTTCCCGTTTAACGGGCGTAAAAACTCGGCTGATGGTACCCAGTCCGTTGCTGATGCCTTGAGGATTTTCTCCATCAGAATCGTGGTAGCGGCGCGGGAGACCGAGGCTAATCGAGAAATTATCACCAGTATCGTCCGCGAACGGAAATCTCATTTTCTTTCGACTGATTACATGTTGTAGTCACAGGGAACCTATTTGTATGAATATGTTACTCCAGGAAAAAACAGCGACGCTTCACAAAATACTGGCTGACATGGGCGGTTGTGTCATTGGCTTCTCGGGCGGAGTTGATTCAACGCTGCTCTTTGCGGTGGCCGTTCAAGTGTTGGGACAGCAGGCGCTGGCGGTTACGGCGACCTCGAAAACCTATCCAGAGCGCGAGCTGAACGAAGCCCGTGTGTTGGCAAAACAGATCGGTGGCAGGCATGTGGTGATTGTTTCGGAAGAACTTGATATTCCGGAATTTCGCGATAATCCCCGCAATCGCTGCTATTACTGCAAAAAAGAGTTGTTTGGTAAACTGAGGGCTATTGCTGATCAGGAAGGCTTTGGTTTTGTGCTGGACGGAACAAACTGTGACGATGCCGGCGATCACCGACCGGGCCGGACAGCGGCACAAGAGTTGCGGGTGCGCAGTCCTTTAGAAGAAGCAGGTTTCAGTAAGCAGGATATTCGTGACCTCTCGCATCACCTGAGGCTGGCAACGTGGGATAAGCCTGCCTTTGCCTGCCTCTCAAGCCGTTTCCCCTACGGCACGGCGATTACCCCTGAACGTGTCGGCCAGGTTGGTGTCGCAGAAGAGTCGCTTCGGGAGTTGGGCTTTCGGACGCTGCGGGTACGGTATCACGGCAGCGTGGCCAGGATAGAACTGGGCGAAGCGGAGTTTGAGCGTGCCGCCGGTCTGTTACGAGATGACGTTGTCACGCGGGTCAAAGCCGCAGGTTTTACCTACGTGGCACTTGATCTGCAGGGATATCGCACCGGAGCTATGAACGAAGAGACACCATAATTATGACCGCACTAATAACACGTCCTTTCTCTTGAAAAATCTTCCTATTGACGAAATTCTTCCCGCTCTCCTTGATACTGTCCGTAATCATCAGTGCATTATTCTCCATGCCCCCCCGGGAGCCGGTAAAACCACACGGGTCCCGCTGGCTTTGCTTGATTGTCTTCCTCCTGCTGCCGGCCGTATTATTATGCTGGAGCCCCGGCGTATCGCAGCGGTGTCGTCTGCGCGCTGGATGGCACGATGCCTCGGCGAAGAGGTCGGACAGACAGTCGGTTATTCCATTCGCTTTGACAGCTGCACCTCTCAGGCTACCCGTATTGAGGTAGTTACCGAGGGGATTCTTACCCGCCGCATTCAGAGTGATCCTGAACTTGCGGGTGTGGCACTGGTTATTTTTGATGAGTTTCATGAACGGAGTATTCACGCCGATCTCGGCCTGGCTCTGTGCCGGGAAGTACAGCAGTTGCGGGACGATCTTAAAATTATGGTGATGTCGGCTACGCTTGATCTGCAGCCGCTTTCACGTCTGCTTAATAATGCTCCGGTGGTCAGTTCGGAAGGGCGTTGTTTTGCCGTCGAAATGAAATACATTGAAGAAAAGGGGCCTGCACGTGTTGCGCAGCGTGTGGGTGCAGCGGTTGTACGGGCGCTGAAGGAAACAGAAGGGGATATACTGGCGTTTTTACCAGGCTCCGGTGAAATCAGGGCCTGTGCCGCCTTTCTGGCTGACCCTGGAGTTATCCCGCACTCCGTTGAGGTTAGTCAGCTGTATGGTGATGTGCCGATTGCCCAGCAGCAAAAGGCTATTCAGGCTGGTGCACAACGAAAAATAGTACTGGCGACCAGCATCGCAGAAACCAGTTTGACTATTGAAGGGGTCAGGACTGTTATTGATTGCGGCGTATCGCGGCGACTGCAGTACGATCCGGGTAATGGCCTGAATCGCCTGGTTACGGTTCGAGAATCGCGTGCTTCTGCCGAACAGCGTGCCGGACGCGCAGGTCGAACCGCTCCCGGGGTCTGTTACCGTTTATATTCATCTCATACGTTGCATGCGATGGCAGCACATTCCCCCCCTGAAATTTCTGTCACCGATCTATCACAACTTATGTTGGAACTGGCAGGATGGGGCGTTACAGATCCGCTTCAGCTAGGCTGGCTGGATATACCACCTGCTGCGGCTCAGGAATCAGCACGCGTTCTGCTCATGGAACTGGACCTGTTTGACCAGTCTGGCCGGATCACCGCTCTTGGCCGGGAAACAGTGCGTATGCCGCTGCATCCCCGTCTTGGACGGCTGCTGCTTCGTGCACGGGAACTCGGCTGTCCCCGCTTGGGATGCCAGCTTGCGGCGCTACTTTCGGAACGGGATCTGTTTCGCATTGATAAGGGCGGTACCCCGCCGCCGCTCAGCAGTTCTGATATTACTGATCGTCTTGAGGCTTTAAAAAGATGGCAATTATCTGGGCAGAGCGATCGTAGATTGGATATTTTGGCAGCTAAAAATATTGACCGGATTGCCCGCCAGCTTGAACGAACTCTTGGCGTTTCTGCTGCAAAAGAATCGTATGCCGGTGATGATGAACGTATTCCCCGCTTGCTGCTGGCGGCATATCCAGACCGACTCGCACGGCGCAGGGCATCTGGCGGCGGATACCTGCTTGCCAGTGGACGTGGCGCGCGAATGTCTGATCGCAGTGCTGTCAGAGCGGCTGATTATATCGTTGCAGTGGCGATTGATGCGGGAAGTCAGGCAGAGGCAATTATCCATAGTGCCGCTGAAATTCCTGAATTTGTCATTCGTGAAGAACGTTCGGCACATATCCGGCGTGAAACGGAAGTCAGCTGGGATGAGAGGGAAGGGCGGGTTATTGCACGAAAGGTGGAACGTCTGGGAAGTATTCACCTTGCTACTGAAACAGGTACCCCGACGGCTGAACAGGTTGTGCCGGCCGTAATAGCTGCGCTGCGTACGTCTGGATTAACGCTTCTGACGATGGATGAACCGGTACGCCAGTTACAAAAGCGTCTGGCGCTGGTGCGGTCAGCTTTCCCGGAGAATGAATGGCCGGATTTGTCGGATGCAGTATTGCTTGAATCGCTGGAACAGTGGCTGGCGCCGCATCTGGTGGGTGTTACTACCGCCAAAAAAGCAGCCAGGCTGGATATTGCCGATATCCTGAGGCAGGCACTTGATTATCGGCAGCAACGAGATCTGGATGCGTTGGCTCCAACGCATCTAACCGTGCCGAGTGGTTCGCGAATCAGAATCGATTATTCAGGTGATATCCCGGTGTTGGCAGTGAAGCTTCAGGAGCTATTCGGTTTGGCCGTAGGGCCGTCCGTATGCAGCGGCAGGGTGCCGGTGCTGTTGCATCTGCTTTCGCCAGCAGGAAGGCCTATTCAGGTAACACGTGATCTGCGGGGATTCTGGGATGGATCATATATTGAGGTAAAAAAGGAGCTTAAAGGGCGCTACCCCAAGCACCCCTGGCCCGATGATCCCTGGAGTGCAGTGCCGACGCGCAGGTTAAAACCGAGAGGAACATAATTCTGTTTTTTGGTGGCCTGATTTTACGTAATAATCAAACTGCCGGAAAATCCATAATTCCGGCCGGCCGGAATTATGATATAACTACCTGATAAATAACAATTCACATCGAAAAAACGGCCAAATATTTTTAGAGCCTGTTTTCGGGTATTTAACGATTAACACGCTGATATTACAGCATTATGTTGTGTTATTAGCTTCATCCACTAAAATGATGATCCGGCTCAGGACAGGCGTGTCGAAGGGGTGCTGCACATGGTTCGACAAGCTCACCACGAACGGATTTTGTCGAAGTTTTTACGATTCCTATCCGCTAATCCCAAACGTTACTTCAGCCAACTGGTCAGCATTTTTCTGCACGATTCCTCTACTATTGGCCGCCAGATGCCGTAATATGGCGAAAACCATCTCTGTGTGTTCCGGTGTTCCAAGCTGAGTGGCAATCGCTTCAGCGGTCATGCTTCTCTGTTCCTGTTGAAGCAGTTCCATTACCGATTTTTGGAGAGTGATCACGGTGCCGGCAGCTTTTTTCCCTGCCTCCACACCTGGTTGATGGTAGGCGTTAATATTGAGCAGGCTGGCGTAAAAGCCGACGGCGCGCTCGAACAGTGCAATAAGAACACCGACGGTATACGCATCGACCAGATTGATAGTAATGGTCATCGATTCCCGGCCATTCTCATAGAGCGCTGTACGCGTACCCTGAAAAAATCCGAACAAAAAATCCCCGCTGGTAATTCCTTCCTCAACCAGCATTGAGCTCCCTTCACGATCTTTTAAAACTTCGATAAACGTGACAAAAAAGTTTGCCACACCTTCCCGCAACTGCTGTACATAGGCGTGCTGATCGGTAGAACCCTTGTTGCCGTACACGGTCAAGCCCTGATTAACAGCATTTCCATCCCGGTCAAGTTCTTTGCCAATCGATTCCATGATCAACTGCTGCAAATAACGGGAAAACAACAGCAGGCGATCCTTGTACGGAAGTACGACCAGATCCTTCGTGCCCCGTCCGCCCGTGGCATAGTGCCACATCAGCGCCATGGTTGCCGCTGGATTTTGTGCTGTAACCGTTCTACTGGTTATTATATCGCAGTTTTTAGCGCCTTCGAGCAGCGCCTGGATATCGATTCCCTGCAGTGCTGCCGGCAGGAGACCGACGGCGGAGGTGACAGAGGTTCGCCCGCCAACCCAGTCCCACATCGGGAAGCGCTCGAGCCAGCCTTCGGCCCGTGCTAATCTGTCAAGTTCGCTGTCATTGCCGGTTACCGCCACTGCATGCTGCGTAAAATCAAGCCCGGCACGGGTGTAGGCGCTCTTGGCTTCCACCATGCCGTTACGGGTTTCTTTGGTCGAGCCGCTTTTTGAAATTACTATCGCCAAAGTCTCAGAAATAGTCTCGCCCAATTCGGCAAACACTTTGTCAATGCCGTCCGGATCGGTGTTGTCCAGAAAAAACATCTTCATCCGGTCAGGTGGTGATGCCAGCGCATCGGCCACAAATTGTGGACCTAATGCCGAGCCACCGATTCCGATAATAAGAACGTTTTTAAACAGGGAGCCACTCTGGGCGGTAATGCCACCAGCGTGTATTTTTGAACTGAATGCCAGAATTTGTTTGATGGCCGCTTCAATTTCCTGCTGAATGTCTTTTGAAGGAGATAATGACGGATTTCTCAACCAATAATGACCGACCATGCGGCCTTCATCACGGTTAGCGATGGTGCCACCCTCTATTTCATGCATTTCAATGTATGCACTCTGCATGGCTGGTTCCATCAGGGCAAAAAAATCATCAGCAAATTTCATGCGGCTGATATCAAGTGAAAGGCCGATTTCAGGACAGAGGCAGAGATGCTTTTGGTAGCGATTCCAGAGAGTTCCGTTTTCTTTCATATATCCCCCATACAGTAGATACACAAAAGGCGGAGAATTCTCCGCCTTTTGTGTCAGGTCTGTTTATTTTCTATTTTTTGATATTGTAGAACACGTCGTGTCCTTTAAACACGGATGTGTTATCCAGTTCATCCTCAATTCTTAACAGCTGGTTGTATTTGGCAACACGGTCGGTACGGCAGAGCGAGCCTGTTTTAATCTGGCCTGAATTGACCGCTACGGCCAGATCAGCCAGTGTGGTGTCTTCTGTCTCGCCGGAACGGTGCGAAATAACCGTGGTATAACCGGCGCGTTTGGCCATTTCAATCGCTTCCAGAGTTTCTGTCAGGGTGCCTATCTGGTTCAGTTTGATCAGGATAGAATTGGCAATGCCCTTCTGGATTCCCTCTTTTAATATTTTCGGATTAGTGACGAACAGGTCATCACCAACGATCTGAACCCGTGCGCCGAGGCGATCGGTCAATAGCTTCCAGCCATCCCAGTCGTTCTCAGCCATACCGTCTTCGATAGAGATGATCGGGTATTTGTTGACCAGATTTTCATAGAAATCGACCATTTCAACAGCGGTCTTAACTTTCTGTGTCTCATTTTCCAGTGTGTACACACCGTCCTTGAATAATTCTGAGGAGGCAACATCAAGCGCAAGAAGGATGTCTTCACCCGGTTTGTAACCGGCCTTGACGATTGCTTCCATAATGACTTCCAGTGCCTCTTCGTTTGACTTCAGGTTGGGAGCAAAACCGCCTTCATCACCAACAGCGGTATTATATCCCTTACTTTTCAGGACGCCCTTCAGGGCATGGAAAATTTCTGCACCCATGCGGAGCGCTTCCTTGAAGCAAGAAGCACCGGCCGGCATAATCATGAATTCCTGGATATCAACATTATTATCGGCATGGGCTCCACCATTAATGATGTTCATCATAGGCAACGGCAATTCGCGCGCGTTGGCTCCACCAATGTATTTATAAAGCGGCTGGCCAGCTTCATCTGCTGCTGCTTTGGCAACGGCAAGAGATACACCGAGAATTGCATTAGCTCCAAGATTTGATTTATACTCGGTGCCATCCAGTTCGATCATTTTCATATCGATCCCGACCTGGTCATCTGCTTCCATGCCGATGATCTCTTCGGCAATAATGTTATTCACGTTGTCTATCGCCTGTAGAACCCCTTTGCCGAGATAACGGGATTTATCACCGTCACGCAATTCCATGGCCTCACGCTCACCAGTTGAAGCACCGGATGGAACAGCGGCGCGCCCAAAAGCACCTGACTCAAGAAAAACTTCTACCTCCAGAGTCGGATTACCACGGGAATCCAGGATTTCTCTCGCATAGACATCAACAATTTCACTCATGTACAGCCCCCTTGCTTGGAATAAAGTGACCCGGAGAAGATGTTCTCCAGCAAACGTACTCTGTATACCACATATATTGTAAAATAACAGCTTCCCGGCAATAATTTTTCCAAAGATAATTTGTAACTGCTCAGATCAAAAACGAATCAAAGGCAACTCACACGGAGGCACGAAGGCACGGAGAAAGTCTAAATAAAGTCTTTTTGGTTTATTCCTAAGGCTTCATGGTCTTTATCCTGGTTTTCTCTGTGCCTTCGTGCCTCCGTGTGAATTCGGTTTTGAATTTCTGCTTTCATAAACTGGGTAGTAACAAAAATTCGATGTAGAATATGACGTCAACAGTGCTTCACAATCATCAGTAAACGTGGTATGACAAAAAACGGCACTCTGGTGTCAAGTCTACATCCTCACAAAGGTGCACTATGTCAACTCGATCACTTGATGCCCTTACCATTGATAAAACAGGTCAAATGGCTCCCCGGCGTAATAGTATGTC
>CAIRND010000239.1 GCA_903879825.1 uncultured Geobacteraceae bacterium | reverse complement strand
GCGGTCCGTTTTCGGCCGATGCTGTTAACCGGTGCGGCTGTTGTGGTAGGAAGTTTTGTGATTGTCTTTGATCCGATATTCCAGGGGCTTGCCATTGCCATGATGTTCGGTGAAATTGCCTCTACAACACTGTCGCGCGTCACGATCCCAATACTGTATTATCTGGTCCAAAATTGGAAAGAGCAGCACCGAAATCCCCCTAACCCCCTTTCTTAAAGGGGGGACTTTTAAGCCTCCCCCTTTATGAAAGGGGGAACTTTTAAGCCTCCCCCTTTATGAAAGGGGGAATGAGGGGGATTTGCTTTTGAATGTGACAACCATAAATAGGAGAATATATGCTTTGGAGTAAAAACAGGATCGTAACAGCAGAGGGCCATGATGTAAGCGAAGCGTGTCAGACAGAAGCAGAGGAGTTGTATCGTTCGGGGAAATATCATTGTGCTGAAGCGGTTTTTGAAACAATACGTCGCCATTTCGCTGCAGATCTTCCTGAGTCGATTGTTGGCGCGGTATCGGGCTTTGGCGGTGGTTCCAGCTCTGGATGCATCTGCGGAGCCGTTTCTGGCGGTACCGTTGCACTTGGGATAATACTTGCAGATAAAAAAGAGACAACTCACCTGACCAAAGAGCTGCACACCTGGTTCAAGGAAAAATACAGTGTGACCTGCTGTAAAATAATCCGTCAGAACCACAAGGGCGTCTGCCCGATGTTAACCGGTGAAGTTGCGGGAAAAGTCGCAGAGATGCTTTCAAAGACATCCCTGTGATCAGCCCTTTTATAAATGAAGCTTAAAGCCAGGAGGAGTTGCATCATGAAAGAAGAATTCTATATAGAGCGCGTTGTGCGCATTGTTGCGGGAATGTTCATTATTATATCGCTGGCTCTGGCTCATTTCCACTCACCCAACTGGCTCTGGTTTACCGGCTTTGTTGGTCTTAATCTGTTTCAGTCCGGCTTTACTCAATTCTGTCCCATGTTCAATATCCTGGAGAAAATTGGTGTGCCGCGCTTTCCAAAGAGCGGTTGCTGCAAATGAGTTTCCGAATTTCCATACTCTGTGAGAACTCGGTTGGTTCGATAACCGGCACTCTGGGAGAACATGGTTTTTCCGCGATGATAGAGCCGTCGGACGGTGAACCGTTGCTGTTTGATACCGGTCAGGGTTTGACACTGCTTCATAATGCCCGGCGAATGAACAAAAATCTTACCGCAGTCAATCAGGTGGTGATCTCGCACGGTCATTATGACCATTCCGGCGGCCTAATGCCGCTCCTTACAGAGTGTGGTTCAAAGTATATCTACAGCCATCCCGCTGTTTTCAGATCCCGCTATCGCCTAAAAGATACCGGTGAAAGTTACTCAATCGCAATTCCCAGCACTCGCGAGGAGCTTGAGGCGGCAGGGGCTTTTTTTGATCTTTCCAAGGAATTTCGCTCCATAGCCCCCGATATGTATCTGACGGGTGAAATACCGCACGTGACCGATTTTGAAACGGGAGATCATGGTCTGTATTATGACTGTGGCGGTGAGGAACTTGATTCTGCGCCGGATGAGCAGTCACTCGTGCTGGAGACAGAGAAGGGGCTGGTGCTGATTATGGGATGCTGCCATGCCGGATTGGTGAATACATTGGAACATATCGCCTATATGACCGGTCGCCGCGATATCTATGCCGTAATAGGCGGTACGCACCTTAATTTTTGCAGTCAGGAGCAAATCGGCAAAACAGTTGCTGTGTTACGTGCTTTAGGGATTAATAAGTTAGCTGCCGGTCATTGTACCGGTTTTGCAGCATCTGCACGTCTGTCGCGCGAGTTGCCCAAAGAATTTCAATCAGCCATGGTTGGCTATACATTGGAAGTGTAACACGTTCGTCTCTGCAAGATAATTTCCTCGTAATACGTCATTTCACCGAATTAACCCCGTCATTTAGCGTAGATATTTTTATAACTATATTCTAGTTTCGGTAGATATGGTTTTTCGAATAATAAACATACCGAAAACAATATAGTTGATTGCATATAACGTTGTATTATAGAAATAGTCATATAATTGGAGTTATGTTTGCATATGTACTTCTCTGGCGACTCACTATCAAAGAGGGAGGTAACATGGAAACGAAGTCCATTAAAAAAGCTGCAGTAATGATGATGTTGGGAATTATGGTTCCAATGGCGGCTCAGGCAGCTGACTTGGATCTGCAATTGAAAATCGACAAACTAAGCAAGGAGGTAGCCGATCTCAAGGGT
>CAIRND010000238.1 GCA_903879825.1 uncultured Geobacteraceae bacterium | reverse complement strand
TGAGATATCCTCCAGGATAAACGGCAGATCAAGACGTGTGCTCAGATCTTCGAGTTCAGCCTGTTGTTCTTCAGGGCAAAATGTTTTTAATACCTTTTCCAGAGCGTGCAGGTATTGCAGTTCCACGGCAGCATATTTGCCGAGAGTTCCCAGATTACTCATGATGAAGCCCATGGGATTGTTAATTTCATGTGCAACTCCAGCTGCCAGTTGCCCGATTGAGGCCATCTTGTCTTTTTGCAGCAGCAGTGCGTCTTTCTCCCGGTTCTTACGTACTTCGTGCTCTACCAGCTGTTCAAGATGAAGATTACTCCGTATAAGCTGATATTTTTCAAGGGCTCTTTTAACGGTAATAATGATGGTCTCATCCAGATTCTCATCTTTGAGTACGTAGTCAATGGCGCCACTGCTGAGGGCATCTACTGCAACAGAAATGCTGCTTACGCTGGTCACCATAATAATCGGCACATCCATACCACGCTGCCTCAGTGACTTAATGAGCTGGATTCCGTCCATTTTTGGCATATTAAAGTCAGAGACAATCAGGTCGATGGTTGAGTCAGCAACAGCTTTATCAAGTGCTTCCAGTCCGTCTTTCGCTGTTACCGTCATGTAACCGTCGGCCTCAAGAACCGTCGCAAGCATACTCCGCACAGAGCGGGAATCATCCACAATCAATATTTTAGTTTTCGGGATATTCATTGCTTCCTCATTTGGGACCGGCACAACCGCACAGGTAATGGTGCATGTAATTTCCAGCAACTCACACGGGAATCTGCGAGAGGGTATTAATCGGCAGAATAATGGTAAAGGTCGTACCGACACCCGGCTCACTTTCCACCCGGATTTCTCCGCCATGTTTTTTGATGATGTCGTAGCTGATACTTAGGCCCAGCCCGGTGCCCTTGCCGACCTCTTTAGTGGTGAAAAACGGGTCAAAAATTCGAGTGCGGACTTTTTCCGGAATGCCATGCCCGGTGTCGGTTACAGCTAACAATACGTTGTCCCCTTCGCTCGAGGTGGTAACGGTGATACGACCGTGTTCTTCTATGGCCTGGGCGGCATTCATAAGCAAGTTTGCAATCACCTGGTTTATCTGCTGGGGATTACAGGTTACGGATGGAATCGTTCCCAAATGCAATTCAAGCTCTGCAACATACCTGATTTCATTACGGACGATATTTGCGGTACTCTGCACACAGTTATTAAGATCGGTTTCTATCATGCTGTCCACGTCGGAGCGCGCAAAATCTTTCAAGTCGAGCACGATACGCCTGACCCGCTCAGCCCCCTCCAGAGATTCTGAGATAAGTGGAGAAACATCTTCCAAAATAAAGGGGAGATCAAGGCGTGTGCGCAGCTCTTCAAACTGCACCTGTTGTTCCGCGGAACAGCATCTGGTAAAGGCCTCTTCCAAGGCGCGCAGGTACTGCTGTTCCACATCGGCATAGTTATTCAGTGTTCTCAGATTGCTCATAATAAAGCCCATAGGGTTGTTGATCTCATGAGCAACTCCCGCCGCTAACTGGCCGATGGAGGCCAGCTTGTCCTGATGGAGCAGAATGCTGTCTTTCTCCCGGTTTTTGCGCACTTCATCGCTCACCCGCCATTCAAGATCCGCATTCAGTTCGGCAAGTTGCTGTTGCTTGAGAAGCAGCTCCTCCTGCACTTGTTGCCGTTGATCCACCTGTTCAAACAGAAGCGTGGTCTGCTCCTGTATGGCCGCTTCAAAACGTCTGCGTGCTTCTACCTCTTTGGCGAGATCAAGATTATTGGTTTCAAGCTCGGAAGTACGTTCTTTGACTAGCGTTTCAAGATGGTCACGATGCAGGTTCAACTCTTCTGACGCCTGCTGGGCCTGTTCCCATTTCCGGATATTGAAGCGTAACATAACCAGGGTACCGACACCTAACAGAGCTGCTAAAGAAAACATTTTCATGGCATTGTTCAGCCATTCATTACGGTAGTCGGCCGTTGCCAGCCCGACATTGATATACAGAGGATAATTGGATATTTTACGGTAGGAAAAAATACGCTGCACGGGGTCAATACTGCCCGGGTTGGTATATGTGCCAAATTTATTTCCCTGGCGGATAAGCCGGGATAATTCTTGAGACACGGTCTTGTTACCGACGCCGAATCCTTTGGCTTCGGGATGGCGGGCGACGATGGCCAAATCATTATCGCGCAGGGTAATGACGCCGTTTTTATTCAAATTAAAGCTGGCGAAGTGTCGCTGGAAAAAATCCAGCAGGATGTTTCCGTAGACTACTCCGGCAAAAGAACCATCAGGATTATTAATGCGTCGGGCGATGACAATGATCCATTTGTTGTTGACACGACTAAGCAGCGGCTTTGCGATGAATAACCCCGCCTGCGGGTGATCGCGCAATGTGATGAAATAATCCCTGTCAGCCACATTCACCACGGAAGCGGATTGTTGAAAGACACCATAGCGGATGTCGCCATGGACATCGGTAATGCGAAGATTGTCA
>CAIRND010000237.1 GCA_903879825.1 uncultured Geobacteraceae bacterium | reverse complement strand
TGGCCCTGCAGCGGCTGCAGGGGAAATGCCTGTTTAATTCAATCAACCTTGAAGATGGCGAAGAGCGCTTTGCCGAGGTTTCAGCCCTTATTCATCGCTATGGCGGTTCGGTGGTGGTGGGGTGTATTGACGAAGATCCGCAGCATGGCATGGCGGTCACCCGCGACCGCAAGCTGGCGGTGGCGCAGCGTTCCTATGATCTGCTGGTGAATAAATACGGGCTTCGTCCGGAAGACCTGATCTTTGACCCGCTGGTTTTTCCGGTCGGGAGCGGAGATGCCAACTATATCGGTTCGGCTGAGGAAACCATTGAAGGTGTCCGGCTGATTACGGAGGCGTTTCCACAGTGCAGCACGATTCTGGGCATATCCAATGTTTCTTTTGGCCTCCCCCTGGCAGGCCGGGAGGTCTTAAACGCGGTCTTCATTCATCATTGCGTCAAGGCCGGTCTGACCTACGCCATCGTCAATACCGAAAAACTGGAGCGCTACGCCTCTATTCCTGCTGAAGAACTCAACCTGACAGAAGATTTGATCTTCTGGCGTGGTGCCGATCCGGTCGCCGCCTTTGCTGCTGCTTTCCGCGACAAACAACAGACGGTTCGTACTCCTGCGGCCGATCTCCCGCTGGATGAACGTCTGTCGCGCTATATTGTTGAGGGGATCAAGAACGGGCTGAGTACTGATCTTGATGCTGTTCTGGCCCGGGGTGACAAGCCGCTGGAAATCATCAACGGACCGCTCATGGCCGGTATGGCCGAAGTGGGGCGTCTGTTCAACGATAACCAGCTGATTGTTGCCGAAGTGTTGCAGTCGGCGGAGGCGATGAAAGCCGCCGTGGCACATCTGGAGCCGTATCTTGAGAAGGGCGAGAGTGCCAGCAAAGGGAAGATGCTGCTGGCTACGGTTAAGGGCGATGTTCACGACATCGGTAAAAATCTGGTGGAAATTATCCTTTCCAATAATGGTTTTGAGGTTGTTAACCTGGGAATCAAGGTTGGCCCTGAAGCGCTGATCGAAGCTGCGCGGCGCGAGCAGCCTGACTTCATCGGTCTTTCGGGGCTGTTGGTTAAAAGCGCGCTGCAGATGGCAATAACGGCAGCCGATCTCAAGGCGGCCGGCATCTCCGTTCCGCTGATGGTGGGAGGGGCGGCGCTGTCACGGAAGTTTGCCGACACGCGCATCGCCCCTGAATACGGCGCGCCGGTGCTTTATGCCAAGGATGCCATGGCCGGGCTGGAAATGGCTAACAGGTTGGCTGATCCGGCAGAGCGAGCCCGGTTGCTGGACGAAACGGCTGAACGGCAGCAGGGTGCGTGTGCGGAAAATGTTGCCCGGGCGACGGCAGTTGTGCCCGTTGTGGCAGACAACAGTCGCTCAGCGTTGCGAGATGATGCGCCGCTTCATCCATCCCCGGATTTTGAAAACCATATTCTGCGCGATATCCCGCTGAATCAGATTATTCCGTTCCTGAACCGGCAGATGCTCTATTCCAAGCACCTGGGGTTGATCGGTTCGGTAGAAAAATTGCTGGCGGCCGGTGACGAAAAGGCGCTTAAACTGCACGATGCCGTTGAAGCAATGCTGGAGCGGGTGACTCGGGAAGGTTTGATTCAACCACAGGCCATCTATCGTTTTTATCCGGCCAATAGTGATGGCAACGATCTGATCCTGTTTGATCCGGCGGAGCCGGATACCGAAATAATGCGCATCGGATTTCCTCGTCAGGCGGCAGGGGAACGGCTCTGTGTGGCGGATTTTGTCCGCCCGTTGTCCGGCGGAGTGCGGGATAACATGGCACTGTTCGTGGTTACCTGCGGGCGGGGCGTGCGTGTCAAGGCAGAAGAGATGAAGGGTGCGGGAGATTACCTGGATTCACACTTGCTTCAGGCGCTGGCGCTGGAGCTGGCGGAGGCGACTGCCGAATTTCTGCATAAGCGAATCCGCACATCGTGGGGCATCGTCGATGATCCAACCATGAGTATGAAACAGATGTACAGCGCCGAATATCACGGTATTCGCGTCTCATTTGGTTATCCGGCCTGTCCCGAGCTGTCTGATCAACAAAAACTGTTCCGCATGCTGCAGCCGGAAGCGATTGGCGTCCAGTTGACTGAAGGCGATATGATGGACCCCGAAGCCAGTGTCTCCGCCCTGGTGTTCCATCACCCGCAGGGGCGTTATTTTGATGTGTCGCGCTGAGGGATGATGTGAGTATGAAAAGAAAATGGATGAGCATTGAACCGCTGAAACGCTGCTATCTTGTGACCGTCGCCATTGTGACGGCAGGTTTCAGTGGTGCCCTCGCCATCTATTTGACCGCTGCGGAAGCGGCCTCCGATCCATTTGCGGAGTTTGAAAAGTCGAAGAAGTTTGCCTATGAACTGGAACGGATGGGGGGGAAAGCGGCTCTTGTTGCCAATGACCTGAATAAATGGTTCGGCGGATTGTGGCAGGGGGAAACACTCGCCTACACGGTCGCCGCCGGCACTATTTTTATCGCCGCCGGCTATTATTTTATTGCCACAAGCCTTGAAGCAGAGGCGCGAATGAACCGTGAAGACGCTTCTCCTCGGCCGTTATAGCCTTTTAGTGCACATCAGGATTACTTCAAACCTTAGCCAGAACCTTCAATAAATGCGGCATCAACTGTTTTTTTCGGGACATGACGTTCTTTAGTTCATAGAGATGCGGCTCCAGTTGCGGGTATTCTATGACGTGGCCGATGCGGGTATGCCCCTCCACCAAAAAGAGCGTTGTCTCGGTCGTAATATCTGTCACCATCAACCCGGCAATGAAGAGATTGTCGCGCTGTTTGACCTCTGTCAGGGCGGATAGCAGGCCCTCTTTCATGCGGTAGAACTCGTCGAAACCGATCACCTCAACCTGCCCGACCCCGATGCTGTATTTCCCCTGCGTAAAGAGCTTGAAGTCCGCAGCGACCACCCGATCAAGTGAACCGTAATTTTTCAGCGAGCTGCTTGCGGCAAAAATATCGCGGCCAAAATCAGTGGCAACAAGCCCTGAACATTCTTCCAGCCAGGCGGCAATTTGAATATCAGCGTTAGTCGTAGTGGGTGATTTAAGAATAACGGTGTCGGAAAGGATGCCAGCAAGCAGCAGCGCGGCAATCTTCTTGTCCGGTTCCATGTTGCACTCGCGATAGCGCCGCGCCACCAGAGTGCAGGTGCTGCCGACCGGTGAGGTGATAAAGGAGATAGGGTTATTAGAATGAGTGTTGCCCAGCTTGTGGTGGTCGATAACTTCAGTGATTTCTATCAGTTCAGCACCCAGCACCGCCTGCCCTAATTCATTATGATCCACCAGAATCAGGCTATAGGGGAGCGGCGCAAGAAGGGATGATTTGGTTGCAACGCCGGCCAGTGTCCCGTCAATCTCCAGTGCCAGCACAGCCGATACATTGGGTCCGAGCAGTTTCTGACGCAGGGCTGCAAGCGATTTATCGACGCCGATTTCGGCAAATTCCAGATCTGCAAGAGCAACTACCGGAGTGGAGAGTCGAGCCAGCCAGGCAGCCGTCGCGGTGTCATGATGTGTCAGCAGTACACTGACTCCCTGTTGTATTGCCAATTCGAGCAGATCTTTCTCTAAGGGTTGGCCACCGGTGACCACCAGTATGCGCACGCCGCGTTCAATGGCGGCCAGTTGGATAGTGCGGCGATTCCCCGTCACTATGAGAAGTTCGCCGGGGTCATACCCCTCAATCCTGCTGCTGAAAGATTCCTCCAGCATCGCACCGATAAACAGGTTTAAGGTGATTGGATTGTCATCAATGACTCCTGTTTCAAAATGACCGGCGAGAGTTTTTGCCAGGCAGGCCGGGCTGGTCGTAACCTGACGAAGCTTGTCCTGACAGGGAAGCAGATAGCTTTCCGACAACCGTAACAGTGACAGTATGCCGCATGGTTTATTGTCGCCGTCAACCACCGGTAGCACCCGTACGCCGCTCTTATTGAATAGTTCCAGAGCTTCGTAGGCTGAAGACTTGCGGTTAACCGTCACCGGCTGTCGATTGAGGGTGTCGCGTACGGTGGGGTGAACGTCCGCCAGAAAAAGTGGATCAGGAATTCCAAGACGGTCGAGGATATAGCGGGTCTGGGGGTTGGGATCGCCAGCCATAGCGGCGACCACAGAGCTGTCTCCTTGACGCTGTTTCAGCGCGGCATATCCAATTGCGGAGGCGATGGAGTCGGTGTCCGGGTTGCGGTGGCCGATAACATACGTGGTTTTTGTCATGTCTGTATCACTCCGGGCTTCGTTAGTTTTTCCAGTCTCTGCTGCGGGCGGCCGCTTGAAGGCTTTCAACCTCTTTGAGGATTGTCATATAGGTCTCATAACGTTCTGCCGGGATGCGCTGCTGCTCGACAAGTGATAGAACGGCACAGCCCGGCTCCGTACGATGACGGCAGTTCCGGAATTTGCAGGCGACATCGCGGTGGTTTTCAAAGCCGGGGAAGTACTCTGCCAACTCTTCGACAGTGATATCAACCAGCCCGAAATCCCGGAAGCCGGGTGTGTCCACCAATTCGCCACCGGTTGAGAGGGCGTGCAGCGTCGAAACGGTTGTCGTGTGCCTTCCCATGCCCTTGTAGAGGCTGAGGCTGCCTACTTTCAGATCAATGTCCGGGCAGAGGACATTTAACAGTGAACTCTTGCCGACCCCGGTTGTGCCGACAAAGGCCCCGCGATGCCCCTCGCTCAAGAACTCCTCCAAGGGGGCGAAGCCGCTTCGTTCAACGGCACTGATCGGAAAAATCGGCACCGATCCCTTGTAGACCCGGCTCAGTTCAGCCAGTAGCTCTGCGGTGCCGTCAAGGTCACATTTGTTGACCACCAAAAATGGCTGCAGCTTCGCTGACTGTGCGGCAACAATCGCCCGGTCGATAAATCCGCCCGGCGACAGCGGCGCGACAACAATGCCGAGAACATCAAGGTTTGCTGCCACCAGATGGACACTGCCCCGGGCATCACGCCTTCGCAGTTCGGTTCTACGCGGCAAGCGTTTCAATACTTCGCCGGTAACAATGACGTTGTCGCCGACTACGTGGCCGGAATTGCGTTTGACCCGCACCATTCTTCGCTGTCCGTTGTCGTACAATACTTCGACTGAGATGCCGTGATGGGCGACTATCAGGCCGTTAGGCGTAAAACTGTTCATGGGTGGTGTCCCGTTAGAGTGAATGAAGTGGACCAGCAGGAGCTTTGGCCACTGGTGACCTTGACAACCAGCGATAATCTAGCATACAAAGCCACAATAACCTAGCACAGCCAGATGAATGAGGCCATAATAAGCCCATGAGGGAACAAATGCCGCACAACAGGACGTCCACAATGATTGAGAACCACCATCCCTTTCAACGTCTGACTCCATCACTGGTTATGGATGCGGTGGAAAGTCAGGGATACCGCTGTGACAGCCGTATATTTGCACTCAACAGTTATGAAAATCGCGTGTATCAGGTCGGTATTGATGACGCACTGCCGCTTATTGCCAAATTTTACCGCCCGGAGCGCTGGAGTGAACAACAAATTCTGGAGGAACACAGCTTCTGTTTTGAGCTGGTTGAACATGAACTGCCGATTGTTGCACCGCTGAAAAATGCTGACGGGATCAGTCTGTTTCACTATGACGGTTTTTACTTTGCACTGTATCCACGGCAGGGAGGTCATGCCCCGGAGTTTGACAATCTCGACAACCTGAAAATACTGGGCCGACTACTCGGACGGATTCACGGCACCGGAGCGGTGACACCGTTTACACATCGTCCGACGCTTGATCGCCAGAGCTTTGGCACCAACAGTGTCCGCTTGATTGAAGAACATTTTATTCCCCCCGAGTACCGGGCCAGTTATACCGCCGTGACCGGGCAGTTACTAGAAGCTATCGACACCATTCTCGCCGAGGTCGGCCCGGTTCGCATTATCCGAACCCATGGTGATTGCCATGCCGGAAATATCCTCTGGCGCGACAATGCCCCCCATTTTGTTGATTTTGACGACGCCCGTATGGCACCAGCGGTGCAAGACCTCTGGATGATGTTTTCCGGAGAGCGTCCGCGCCAGCTGGCTCAATTGGATTCGTTACTGGAGGGGTATCGGGAATTCAATGATTTTGATCCCCGTGAATTGCGCCTGATTGAGCCGCTGCGTACATTGCGCATGCTTCATTACAGTGCCTGGCTCGGTAGACGTTGGGGGGATCCGCTGTTTCCTCATACATTTTTCTGGTTCAACACAACCCGTTACTGGGGTGAACATATTCTGGAACTTCGCGAACAGTTGGCTGCACTCTGCGAACCTGCTCTTGAAATACAGTGAGCGTTCCGCTACGTAATTGATGAAAAAAAACAGCCCTTCGGTCTTCCGAAGGGCTGTTTTTGCGCCGATGAACATGTTTATTTGTTACGGGGCAACCACGTACCATACGTTGTTGACTCCCTGGCCATACACATCATCACCATCTTTATCCTTAAAGAAGTAGTAAAGCGGCTGCCCCTTGAAGGTTGTTTGTTTCAGGCCGTCATCGCGGGTTATTGTGCCAACAGCTGCCGAATCAATACCAGCATTCGGATCAACGGAATCCGCTAAAAATACTGGCCATTTATCCAGACAGCCATTTGCCGGGCCGCATACGCTCTTGTTCGGGGCATCTTTTTTGAAAAGATACAGAGCCATTCCTTTGTCGTCAGTCAGATAACTGCCGATCCCGTCTTTAGTCTTAACCGTTAATGTTGCCGCTGATGAAAAAGACGCAAAAAACAATGTGCTTATCGCAAGGGCAACGAGCATATATAAAAAACGATTACGTGCTTTCATTGTAGTATCCCCCTTTAGTTTAATTTCTATGGTTGGATTTTATACCCGCTCCAACAAAGATGTCAAAACAAAAAAAGACATAAACGGTCTTGTTGTGCTTTAGATGCAACTTCGGAGTGAATTTCAGGCTAAAGGCATGCAATTCGGTTCAAAATATGCATTAGTCGCTCTCATGCATTCATGCATAACACTGGTGTCGATCGGATGGTGACAGATTGACGTATTGACTAAAAGTTGTATTAATGTCAAAAAGGTACGTACAAAACGTACGGGTAAAAAATGGCAAACCACACAACAAAGGAGTTTAGAATGGCTAAAGCATCTGCCCGCCACATTCTGGTGGCAACGAAAGAAGCATGTGAAGCACTGAAAACAAAGATCGAAGCTGGGGAAGATTTTGCAGCATGTGCCAAAGCACATTCTACCTGCCCTTCCGGTAGAGATGGCGGCGCACTGGGTGAATTCAGCCCGGGACAGATGGTAAAAGAATTTGACACAGTTGTTTTTTCCGGCGAAATCGGCAAAGTTCTTGGGCCGGTGCAGACACAATTCGGCTATCACTTGATTGAAGTAACCAAACGCTCTTAATAACGTAAGGAACCGCGCATAATGAAGTTACTGGATGGGAAAATATGTGCTGAAAGCCTGGTGGCTGGTGTCTCCAAGCGGGTAGCCGGTTATGTGGACTCTGGTTTGCGTAAACCGCATATGACGGTTATTCTGGTCGGAGAACATGCTCCCAGTGAATCCTACGTGAAATCTAAGATCCGGTCGTGCGAGAGTGCCGGTTTTGAAAGCGCGCTGCTTCGTTTTCCGGAAAGCATTACAGAATCAGACCTGCTGGAGAAAATTGCCGAGATCAACGCAAATCCGGCCACTGATGGTCTGATTGTGCAGTTGCCGGTGCCGAAACACATTAATCCGCAGAATATTATCAACGCGATTGATCCGGATAAGGATATTGACGGTTTTCACCCGACCAACTTTGGCCGTATGACTCTGGGGCAGAAGGCGTTCAGGCCGGCAACTGCGTATGGCATCTGTAAATTACTCCAGTTTTACGAAATACCGGTTAAAGGGAAGCATTGCGTTGTCATCGGACGCTCAAATATCGTTGGTAAACCTATTTCTATCATGCTCTCCAATGATTTTGAAATTGGCAATGCAACGGTCACCCTTGCGCACATCGAAACGCCCCGCGAACTGTTGCTGGATGAAACTCGGCGGGCAGATATCATTGTTGTGGCGGTTGGTATCCCCGGATTTATTACGGAGGATATGGTTAAGGAGGGTGTCGTGATGATTGATGTCGGCATCAACCGTACCGAAGATGGCAAGATTGTCGGTGATGTGGATTTTGAGCGGGTGAGTTCGAAATGCTCTTGGATCACACCGGTACCCGGTGGCGTCGGCAGAATGACAGTCGCGGCTCTGATCGTAAACACCCTGATGGCGTATAAGGAAAATTTTAGTTTAGAATAACTAATGAAACTGTATTGTATTGATATGTTTGTTGTTTTTTGTTTACAAATGCTCTGATTATTTCAATAAAACTCCTTATTTTGTACCAGAATATACTAGTAAAGGTACCTCCTTTTGTACTAGGTCAAGTACTAACCATTCAACCTCGACAGGCCGAATTTCCCGCCATTTGTCATACAAAGTGTTCTTTAACTATGCGTACTATCAGGAGATACTACAGAAGCCGACCTCTTATGGGGACGGCTTCTGTCGTTTTGGGTATCCGGGAATAGATTTTTCTTCTTCTTGGCAGTTGCTCAATAAAATAACCCACACATTATTTATAGTTTGCATATAATAACTTTTAGATTATATTTACTGAGCCAATAAATAATGCAGAGGTTATCATGAAACCAGCTCATAAAAGGATAATTGTCGAGCAACTGGACAAGACACTTTCCCGCATCAAAAATGTACAAGACGTCTCTCCACCGCCAAAGGGTTGGATTCGCGCTATCCGTGAGGCATTGGGAATGACCGGGAAGCAGTTGGCGGAGCGCCTGAGCGTCCGACAGCCTCGCATCCCAATATTGGAAAAAGACGAAGTATCCGGTGCCGTATCAATAAAGACCATGCGACAGGCTGCTGAAGCCCTTGACTGCGTATTTGTCTATGCGTTAGTGCC
>CAIRND010000236.1 GCA_903879825.1 uncultured Geobacteraceae bacterium | reverse complement strand
CTCATGGAGATGTTTTGTAACCAATGCGAGCAGGCAGCAAACGGTACCGGCTGTAACATTCAGGGCGTATGTGGTAAGCAACCTGAGGTAGCAGCACTGCAGGATCACCTGCTTTACGGCCTGAAAAGCCTGGCTCTGTATGCCGACAAGCTTGGACGCAACGCCGAAATCGACCGCTTTACTATCGAAGGTCTTTTTACTACCGTTACCAATGTTGATTTTGAGGCTGCCCGTATCGGCGCCATGATCACACGCTGCTACGAACTGAAAGAACAGGCAAAAGCAGCTGCCGGTGTGACTCTCTCCGGTCCGGCTGCTGATTGGAAGCCTGCTGCCGACCTGGCTGGCATGACGGCACAGAGTGCAGCCTATGGTATCAGCCTTCAGCATACCAATGAAGATATCCTTTCCATCATAGAAATTCTCATGTACGGCCTGAAGGGTATGGCCGCCTATATGGATCACGCCATGATTCTTGGCAAAACTGATGATGACGTTATGGCATTTTTCCAGAAAGCTCTGGCCGCAACGACTGACGCCAGCCTGGGACTGATGGATTTTGTCGGCCTGTCCATGGAATGCGGTAAGCAGAACCTTACTGTCATGGGCTTACTGAACAATGCTCATACTGATGCCTACGGCCACCCTGTCCCGACATCAGTTCAGCTCGGCACCAAGGAAGGCAAGGCAATCCTGGTAACCGGTCACGATCTGAAAATGTTGGAAGAACTGCTCAAGCAGACTGAAGGCAAGGGCATCAATATTTACACACATGGCGAAATGCTGCCAGCACACGGCTACCCCGGTCTGAAAAAATACACACACCTGGTAGGCAACTTCGGCGGCGCATGGCAGGACCAGGCCAAAGAATTCATTAACTTCCCCGGCGCGATTATTTTTAACACCAACTGCATCCAGAAGCCATCCGACAGCTACAAAGATCGTCTCTATACCTGGGGCCTGGTTGCGTGGCCAGATGTTAAGCACGTTGACGGATGGGACTTCACTGATGTCATCAATACCGCTCTTGCGCTGCCCGGCCTGCCTAATAATCCCGGCCAGGAAATTTTAACCGGTTTTGGCCACAACGCAGTATTGGGAGTCGCTGATAAGGTTATCGCTGCAGTTAAATCCGGCGATATCAAGCATTTCTTCCTGATTGGCGGCTGCGACGGCGCTAAATCCGGTCGTAACTACTACACCGAATTTGCTGAAAAACTCCCGATGGATACGGTTATCCTGACATTGGCTTGCGGCAAGTATCGTTTTAACAAATTGGAATTCGGCGACATCGGCGGCATCCCGCGTCTGTTGGATGTTGGTCAGTGCAACGATGCCTATTCAGCCATTCAGATAGCTGTTGCTTTGGCTGGCGCTTTTGAATGCGGCGTCAACGATCTGCCGCTGTCGATGATCCTCTCCTGGTACGAGCAGAAGGCTGTTGTAATCCTTCTGACCCTGTTTCATCTGGGTATCAAAAACATCAAGCTCGGACCTTCACTGCCTGCGTTCATCTCCCCGAACGTCCTCAGCTTCCTGGTTGAGAACTTCAACATCTCCCCGATCACTACGGTCGAGGCTGACATGAAAGCGATTCTTGGGTAGTCGCAGTAGAGTTGGATAAGTAGAACGTATGCGCCGCCGCTGAACTATTCAGCGGCGGCGTTTTATTGTTACGGCTTGTGTCGTGATGTCCCACCTGAATATAAAAAGTTTGCTATAACTGCCGGAGATAATGTACAAAAACGCTATGAAATTTACTACTAACCATCTTGCTATCTATTTCAATGTGTCATGCGTTTTAATTGGCGCACTATTTTTGTGCGTTACCACCGCAGTTGCTGATATCAGGCAGGATACTGCATCAGCTGTGTCTCGCCTGCATAAAAATGAAGCCTCGCAAAGATTTCAAGATGATATGAAAAGTCTTGATTTTGTTTTTGAGGCTGCAGAGCGCTATTTTATGGTTGGCGAACAAGAAACAGCTGACAAGTATTATCTTCTGGCGCTGCAAAAATCTCAGCTAATCGAGTCTCTGCTCACGATGCCCGAAGCCGTGCCGTTGCAGGAAGCGCCTGCCGTGCCGCCCCCCTCAGATCAAATGCCACTTGTTGAACCGACTGAAGAATCTGGACCAGTGCTTGAAACCCCGGTAATACCTGGTTTTGGCCGTCTTGTCGGCTCGCGAGGTGTCTACGTGGTGGAGAAAGCAGACACTGTCCGTCTTGTCGCCGCAAAGCTGGGGGTTACCCAGCAGCACCTTCGCAGCATGAACCATCTGGATGCCAAGGGGTATCTCCAGATCGGCCAGCGTCTTACCTATAATAATCGCAAAATCGTACCTCAGCAGATTACCAACGGCATTATCATCAATATTCCGGATCGAACGCTCTATTATTTTCAGCGGGGCGCTCTGATGACCTCACTGCCGGTGGCACTCGGTTCTGCGACTAAAAATGAAAAGTATGTGTGGCAGACACCGGTTGGGAAATTCAAGATTACGGCGAAATTGAAGGATCCGACCTGGACGGTGCCTAAAACGATTCAGTCAGAAATGGAAGATCAGGGTAAAGATGTTATCACCAGCATCCCCCCCGGACCGGAGAATCCGCTTGGCAAATATGCAATAAAAACCTCGATTCCCGGTATTTTAATCCACAGTACAACCAGGCCGGGGTCTATTTACAGTTTTTCCAGTCATGGCTGTATTCGTGTCTCCCCGAGCCAGATGGAAACTTTTTTTCCACAGATTAAGGTTAATACCGGTGGGGAAATAATTTATAAGCCGGTTAAACTGGCTGTGACGGAGAATGGGCGGGTTTTTCTGGAAGTGCATCATGACGTGTATAACAAGAGCGCCAACCTTGTAGAAGAGGCCCGTCAGATGGTGGAGCGGAAGAAACTTACGAAGATGGTTGATTGGGTGAAATTTAAATCGGTGCTCAAACAGAAAAGTGGTGTTGCCGAGGATATCTCGCTGTAGACAGGCCTGTTTGGTTTCAGTAGATAAAAAATGAGAATACCTATCAGAGCTCTGGGATATTCGACGCGTAACGGTCTACCAATTCATATCCCCTCTGATGCCATGATATCCTTCTCAATTTAGACCAGCAACGGACCAAGTCTGCAAATGTTTCGGCCTGAGACCAATTGTTTTTCCCTCCATAAAAACCACGCTGACAAAATGATCAAAATTCAAAAAAAACAGAAGCACCACCACCGTAATCCGGACTTCCGTCACTAAACCCCTTTAGCGCATACACATCGGTATAAATGCGATCGCTCAAGCGCCATACCATCTTTACGCGTGCTTCAAGAGGGGCAGCCATGTTGTCAAAAAACTTCGAACCATAGCGGACATATCCTGATGTAACAAGATGGTCGTTCCAGCTGTAGGCGATTCCGGTATCTACCGTCACAAAATTTACCGCCCCGGTCTCATCATGTGATGCCCCTTGCACGACATAGCGCCCCTCTGCAAATGGTTGCCAGTTACCAAGCCATTTGGAAAGCGCAACACCAGCACCAAAGTCAAATTTTCCTGTTCCAAAGCCCTTGTTTTCATCGGCGGTAGGGAATTTCGCATAAAGAGTCGGACGCAGCTGGGGTGTCGTATCACTATCAGAGAGCAGAATATAGCCGCCTGTCAGTGTAATATCTCCCAGACCATAGTCTCCACCGAACATGCTGCCACCGCCACCACCACTTGAAACACTCATTGGGCCGCGTCGTTCCACACTTTTTGCAACAGTGGTGACGGGGCTCTGCACGCTTGTGCCAAGCACGGCATGCCCAGTGGTGGAAGTGCGCTGATAGATGAGCGGCACGGTCAGCTCCACGTCAATTTTGTCTGTTGGAAACCAGTCAAGAACAACCGGTACAGTGGCATACGTACTGGCCGATCCAGTGCCAAAAACGCCACTTGACAGTTCCAGGCCAATTCCTATTGCAAATTTAGGAGGAGGTAATTCAGCGAAAGAAGAAGGGGCGCTGAGACATAGAATTCCAAACGAAAAAAATGTGAGTAGTAGAGTGCGCATGTGATGTCCTTGTGTGTGAGAAATGCTACCGCCCCATTCTGCCACTCCCGGCTCTTCCCGGTGTCTGGGCTGGTCGGTTATTCATTCTGCCTTGACCGCTTCCTGTGCCGCCACCTGCCCAGGCCGGGCGACCTGATTCGTTACGCAGTGAAACGGAGGTGTTTAAAGTGGTATCCGTTACTTTTTGTGCCAGAATATACACATTGCCGTCCTTGCCCTGAGCCTTGGAACCAGTGACGGTAACGCTGTCACCTGCCTTGAGTGCAATGCCGTTTTCTGCCCAATAGCGCTGTGGTCCCAGCACAACAATTGCACGTGAACCGTTACTATCGAGTTCAAATTGAGAATTACGGTGATCGACTCCGACTTGAACCGAAATAATGCGTCCAGATATCGTAGTAACGGTGTTGGCATCATAGCCGGTTTCCAGATTCAGGCCACTGTGCCTATCGCTGTCATCCCCCCAGAAAGCGTGAGCAGTGATCGGAAGCGACATAAAAAAAGCTGCTATAAGATACATGATGATTTTTGTCGGTCGCATTGCAATTCTCCACTGAGAAGGGGGGACGCGTCCGCCCCCCACAGGCGTCAATTCAAAATATTAGGGTGCGACTGTCGTAACTATCGGAGCTGCCGTTGTGACTGTCAAGTGACTTCCATCCTGCAAACCTCTCCCGTTACTCGGGCGAGTTGTCGTGCCATTGGCAGTCGTTCCTGTCGTCAAAAAAGTGCCGTCACGACGCTGTGATCCTGCGGGACTGGTTGCTGTCCCCGTTTGTGCACATGTCCCACTATTTATTCCCTGTCCCTTTGCACCACCATTGCCACCACGTGCCGATGCTTCTCCGGCTAGAGCTATTGCACACAGTGCTGCCAATCCCATTGCCATCATCTGTTTCGTTTTCATTTTTGTTGCCTCCTCGTGGGTTGTGTACATCTTGCCTATGGTTAATCCACGAGACGTGCCAACGGGGAAAAATATTGTAACAGGCTGTTATGTAACTACTTGTACATTATAAATAAAACGGGATACAAAAAATATCGTGCAGTTTTTGCACCTGCAGGAAAGTCTTTGCACCCTGTTTTTTAGATTTTTTCTGCGCTAACCACTGATCTAAGCCGTTTATAAAAAGTCAAAGCCGAAGCAGTTCACGGTACAGAGCCAGGTAGCGCTTTGCCTCCAACGAAGGTGGAAAATATTCCATTATACATTTTTTTGCGTTACGCCCTACTTCTTCACGCACTGTGGCATCCCCCCTGATATGGGCAACCAATCGGAGAAAATCCGCCTCGCTGTCATAGAGCCAGCCGGTTATTCCATTTTGAACCAGCGATCGGTTACCAGAAATATTGGCTGCCAGAACCGGCCGACCGAGAGCCATCGCTTCCATAAGGCTGTTAGGCATCGATTCCGACTGAGAACAATTCAGTACCAGATCAGCGCGTTCGTAGAGGCTTCTCATTCGCTCATGTGGTACTTCTCCAAACCAGGTGACACAGAGGTTATTGCTCACCATTTTTCGAATTGACTCAGCATAATCAGAGTCAATCACCCCGCCCGCAATGACTAACTGCAGTTTCTTATCACTCAGCGCCAGTTTTGATAACGATCTTATGGCAAAATCAACACGCTTGACTGGTCGTAATGCTGCAGGTAGAAACAGTACAAATGCTTCACTGACAAAGTCATAACAATCACCTTCACCCATCGGCAACGACTCCACCCCCTGTGGAACCACAGATACTTTTCCTCGAAGAGTCGGGAAAAACTCCGTGAGCCTTTCAGCATCATTCTGGTGAAAACACACTATGGCTTGAGCTGTTTCGATTGCATTAACTGTATCGGGGTGATTCCGCAGTGACGAGTTATGTAAATCACTTCCCGTAATGGTTACCACGTAAGGAATATTCAAATATTCTGCAAGTTGACGTGTTATCGAACCGCTGTAGTGGGCGTGGAAACAGTGAATCAGATCTGGTTTGAATTCTGCAAGCTGCTCCTTCATCTCGGTAACAGAAAGGTCATCGACCGCAAGAGTAACGGTGACTACTCCCTCTTGCTTTAAAAAGCGCGATATGCGCCGAACTGTTACAATATTTCCCCGCATCGGGCTGCGGGAGTAAGGTGAAATCAGTGCAATACGCATGTGGATCCTGTTATTAATGTGTGAAGTCTCAGAAAATAAGGTGTAAATCCTCGCAGTAAAACAAGCGGAATAAGCCGTTTTCGCAGTAGCTTTTCTATAATTGCACCTGTTAAATTGTAATCAGATTAATTATCTCTTTCCCCACAGCGAGACATCCATGAACTGCCTCCGAAGTTGTTCCTCAGGATTCTGTTCGTAAAACTCATCCTCCGCAAATGAAAAGCGATAATCAGTAATGTAATCCAGCAGTATTTTATACGCTGCATTCACTTTCTTGATTGTCTCATGATCGTCAACGATGCCGGCGTCTGGGTGATAATGCTTTACCAACTCACGATGACGAGCTTTGATTTCTCTTAAAGCAGACCGTTCCCTCAGGCCCAAAACCTGAAGTGCCTCTTGTAATTCGACATAAGTCATGGCTTGATGCCCAAACCTATCCCAATATGCCCGTAACCTTCCCGCTCTATTCTGCCCTCATGGATTATTCCAAATCCAGCGTGTTCATATTTCAACTCATCTAAAGCCATGATTTCCTCCGACAGAAAAAACGTTCAGTGTCTATCATTGTGCATATTTCAGTTTTGAGTAAGTGCCGCTATAATTTTCTGTACCAAGGGATTTGCGATTGTTTAGCGCATTTTAACTCCTCTTCGCCTGCAGTTTATTAGAACGTGTTTTATCAGGACTGCCAGGTGCTGTGAAATGGAGGCTTGATAGATGGGGTAGAGCGGGATTGCATTACGATAAACCGGTGAAATTCAATTTCACCCCGCACATTTCCCTGCACATGAACACGCAAGCCCTTTCGCCTTCTG
>CAIRND010000235.1 GCA_903879825.1 uncultured Geobacteraceae bacterium | reverse complement strand
GAGAGTCAACATTTTTCTTGGCGGTGCGCCGGCCATGACCGTAGCGGCGGTAATGCCACTTCCGGAGGGGATGCCGGAACTCTCGTTTGCCGGCCTGCTCGCCGGTCATCGCATACCCATGACTAAAATTCCCGGGCGACTACCGATATCATCAGAGGCTGATTTCTGTATCAGTGGCGTAGTCCATACCTCAAAAACTCTTCCGGAAGGTCCATTCGGCGATCATCTCGGCTATTACAGCTTAACCCATGAATTCCCCTATATCGAGGTTGACGCCGTTTACCACCGGAAGGATGCCATCTTCCCATTTACGACGGTCGGGCGTCCGCCACAGGAAGATACCAGCTTCGGTGCCTTTATACATGAACTGACCGGGCCGTTGATTCCAACCGTTGTTGCGGGCGTAAAAGAGGTGCACGCCGTAGATGCAGCCGGTGTCCATCCTCTGCTACTGGCAATTGCCAACGAACGCTATGTCCCGTATTCACCCCATCGCCAGCCGCAGGAATTACTGACCGTTGCCAACGCCATTCTTGGCCAGGGGCAGCTCTCGCTGGCTAAATATCTGCTGATTACTGCTCAGGAAGATGCACCGAACCTGCACACACACGATATCTCCGATTTTCTGAAACACATATTGGAGCGGGCTGACTGGCGATCTCATATCCACTTTCAAACCGCTACTACTGTTGATACCCTTGATTACAGCGGCTCTGCTCTTAATGAAGGTTCCAAAGTTGTCATCGCCGTTGCAGGGCCAGTGCGACAACAATTAGCCAAGGAACTACCCGCGGGCCTTGAACTTTCGCCTGGATTTGGACCTGCTGCCGTCTGTTTGCCGGGAATTATTGCCATTCAAGGGCCTCCGTCACATCAACTGAGGGGAGAAGGTGATCAGCTGATTGAAGAGTTCTGCCGTTATTATGCCGAACGAACCGCCTTTGAAGGTTTTCCGCTCATTGTGATCTGTGATGATAATCATTTTACCGCTCAGACCCTTAACAATTTCCTCTGGGTGACTTTTACCCGCTCCAATCCGGCGACCGATATCTACGGCATTAAACCCGAAACTCGCGGCAGACACTGGGGGTGCAGCGGCTCATTAGTGATTGATGCCCGCATCAAGCCATTTCATGCCCCGCCGTTGATTGATGATCCAGCGGTGGAGCGTAAAATCGACGCACTCGCCGCCCCGGGGGCCCCCCTTCACGGAATTTATTAACTCCTAAAACATACCCATATTTTTTGGTTTTTACTATCCCCCCATTTCATACCTGAATCACCCTGATCCTGCCGTATTCTTGAAATAGCAAAATAACAAACAGGCGTCCGTACGATTTCCAGAAACACAATGCGTGTCAATTAAATAAACTGTTCCCGGAACTCGTTCCATATAGTTACCAGTACTAATGTTTTACTATTGACTGGTAGTACTGTATTTAGTACTATCGACCGCATGAGCCAAGCCGACAAAACAGTTGCTAAAATGAAAGTTAACCCTCTTGATTGGAGGATTGAAGATCTCCAGGCGGTTGCACGCAGACATGATATAGACTGGCGTCATGAAGGTACAAGCCATTGCGTATTTATTTCTGCTACCGGTAAAACCCTGCCAGTACCAGCCAAGAAGCCAATCAAACCAATTTACATCAAAAAGTTTTTGTTGCTACTGGAGGAACCATGAAAGAGTTGAGTAAATATCCATTTGAATTGCGCCCGCTAACCGCCGAAGAAGGTGGTGGTTACCTTATAAGCTTCCCCGATTTCAACGAGTGTATCGCAGATGGAGAAACTATCGAGGAAACGATAAGCGAAGGTCAACAAGTTCTTGCTGACGTTATAGCTACACTTGAATCGAAAGGGTTGCCTGTACCAAAAGCTGGTAGTTATGGTGCTTACTCGGGGAAGTTTGTGCAAAGAATCCCAAAAAGCCTCCACGCTCGCCTACAGTCCCGCGCAAGAATTGAAGGCGTCAGCATTAATACATTGGCGACAACCTACATTGCCGAAGGACTTACACGCAAGGCGGCCTGATTATTACCAAGAGTAATAGATAACAGAAAGCCCCCGAAAAACCTGCTGCATCCGGGCTCATCGGGGGCTTTTTGTTGAATTCAACTTACCCCTTCATCGTTTATATCCCCCTGCGGAGCTTCCGCATAACCAATCCAGGCAGCTCGCGGCACCGCAGGGGTGTTGCGCTTTTCGCTCCGCTTCATCCTTCCGTTGCCCGCTCCGGCCTGCGTGGCCGAACTCACTGGACTGGGGAGGCAAGGCGGAAGCCAATAAGGCGGTTGAGAAAGTCAGGCGAATTGAAGTCACGTTCCGCCGCTCGTGCGAGCCCAGCACCGAGGCTCCAACTGCCGCCGCGAACCACACGGTAAGAGCCCGACGACGCACCTTGAGGGTTATTGCCGCTACTTGGGTAGTCGCTACCATACCAGTCGCTCACCCACTGCCAGACATTGCCACTCATATCATAAATACCGAGTCCGTTAGGCTGTTTCTGCCCCACCGGATGGGTCTTCGACCCACTGTTGCCAGAATACCAGGCAACAGCGTCGATGTTGTTGCCACCGCAGTATTCCTCGCTTTTGCCACCGCTGCGACACGCATATTCCCATTCAGCCTCAGTGGGGAGTCGGTATTTTTTGCCGGTCTGGCTGTTCAGCTTGTTGATATAGGAGTGGGCATCATTCCAGGAAACCTGTTCCACCGGGCAGTCGTCACCGCAACTGCTGAAGCGGGAGGGGTTGCTCCCCATGATGCGCTGGTATTGTCCCTGGGTGACATCAAACGTGCCGATACGAAAAGCATCAAGGCAGACCTGTTTGCTCCCGACTGTAAAACATCCACCCGGTACGCTGATCATTTCGCCCGCTGTTTGTCTTTCCCTTTCTCTTTCCCTTTCCCTTTCTCTTTTTTTATCCTCATCTCTCCGCTTCCGCTCCGCGACGAGAT
>CAIRND010000234.1 GCA_903879825.1 uncultured Geobacteraceae bacterium | reverse complement strand
CTCAATTACCGTTGGTGCCCTTAAGGTGCTGATGAATCATGCCTTTCCCGGCAATATTCGGGAGTTGGAAAACTGCATTGAGCGCAGTCTGATTCTTGATCCTGAGGTGATTTCCGAGGCAAGTCTGCCAAAACAGCTGCTGGCCAACAAAGCTCCCTGTCTTAGCGGCGATTGCGATATCCCTGAGTCCGGTATGCAGCTGGAACCGATGTTGGAGGAGTTGGAAAAGAAATATCTTATGAAGGCACTTGAAAAGACCGGTGGAGCAAAAAAGAAAGCAGGGGAACTGCTGGGAATGACGTTTCGTTCGTTCCGGTATAGACTGGCCAAGTTTGGGCTGGATAGTGGGGAGGAGTGATATTTTATTTCTGGGAACGGTCATAATTTAGTGCTAAATTAGACATTAATATAAATATCTATTTGGAGGTGAGGTTTATTATGAATACCATCCTTGCTACAATGAGCACGAGCGTTACAGAACTTAAAAGAAATTTTGCAGGTATACTCAAGCAGGCAGACGACGAGCCAATTGCCGTTATGAATCACAACCGGCCGGAGGCATATCTTTTGCCCGCCGGCTATTATGAACGGCTTATTGCCTACATGGAAGATCTTGAGGACGCAAAACTCGTATGCGAGCGATCTAACGGGCCGTTCGTTGAGGTAAACCTCGATGACCTATAAACTGCGTTTTCACGAGTTGGCGTTGGCCGAGTGGCAAAAACTCGATGGCAGCCTGCGAAAACCTTTAAAGAAGAAGCTGGCTGAACGGCTTGAGAATCCACGTGTTCCGTCAGCTGCCTTGTCTGGTATGTCTGACTGCTATAAGATTAAATTGAGAGCGGTGGGATATCGCTTGGTTTACCGAGTGGAAGAGGATGTGCTTTTTGTGACGGTGATTGCGGTAGGAAAGAGAG
Source organism: uncultured Geobacteraceae bacterium (assembly GCA_903879825.1). Classification (GTDB taxonomy): domain Bacteria; phylum Desulfobacterota; class Desulfuromonadia; order Geobacterales; family Pseudopelobacteraceae; genus JACRCG01. Next base: position 4,572 of record CAIRND010000234.1, on the reverse strand, counting down.
ATAATAACATGGTTTATGGCTCTGCGCGTGGGCGGGTCTGATTTCCGTATTGCTGCCGTTTCGGGCTGATAGCTGTCCATTCTGAACTGATTGACCACCGTAATAATTCTGAAATGCACCGATCGCCTCGCAGAAGTGGTATAAAAAAGGCGGCCTGATTCCCTGCTATGACAATTATTGTCACCACCTGCCGCCAAAATGGGTTGTAATGAGGAAGGTCGTGTGTGTGGAGATTTTAAATGATTACATCAGATCAGCGTTGTCATGTTTGGTTTTTGCGGACTCTAAAATATAGCTAAATCTGCATGTTGAAATAAGGTTTTAGCCCCCCTCCTGTTTTTAAGGAGGGGTTGGGGATGGTCGGTTTTAGGCTTAGATTCTTTTTATCCTTAAAACTGATGAAAATCAAAAGCAACCACCCCTTGAAAAGGAAGGAGGGGAACTAGAAGCAAAATCAAACGGGCAACGTTGACACCAGATTGAAAAAAACGATCTTGGTCTTGATATCCCGGAATCCGGCATGTTGCTGGAACCGATGTTGGAGGAGTTGGAAAAGAAATATCTGATGAAGGCGCTTGAGAAGACCGGCGGAGCAAAAAAGAAAGCGGGGGAACTGCTGGGAATGACGTTTCGCTCGTTCCGGTATCGACTGGCCAAGTTTGGGTTGGATAGTGGGGAAGAGTAGATTACCCTTTTTCTGGTTACAAAATTAATTGGTTGCAATGCTGGCACAGAATATGTATTAAATTAGTGAACCACTGATCAGCTTTTTATTGGATTATAACCAAAAAAGGAAAAAGCATGAAACTTTTAAGAAATACTGGTTTTACCCTGATTGAACTATTGATCGTCGTTGCAATTATTGGCATTCTGGCTGCTGTTGCCATACCGCAGTTTTCATCTTATCGGTCAAAAGCCTATAATGCGGCAGCGATTTCTGATCTTAAAAACCTTAAAACCGGAATGGAGGCTTTCATGGCGGATGAACAACAGTACCCAAGAGGCCTTTTATACCAATGATTATTGCTAATTGTTGTGTTATTTAGTCAGGCGGAACGCTTTGACTTAGAAAATTATTATGTTGGTGATATCACCTAATGACACTTATTGTCACCATAAACAACTTGGAATTGGCATCTACATGATAAATTGCAACCTGTATTTTGTTTTTTAAATGATTTCAGTATGTTATAACTATGATTAATTTTGGCCTTGATATTGCTTATTACTACAAATGTATACTCACTACTGAGGCTCTCTCTGCAGAGCAAAAACAAGAAAGGAGAAACATTATGTTACTGAAAATGAGAAGTAAAAAAGGTTTTACACTGATCGAGCTACTGATCGTCGTTGCGATCATTGGTATCCTGGCCGCCGTGGCTATCCCACAGTTTTCCTCTTACAGAGCAAAGGCTTATAATGCTGCCTCAAATGCCGATCTAAAAAACTTAAAGACCGGTATGGAAGCCTTTATGGCTGACAACCAGCAGTACCCGATCGGGCTTCTTTACCAGTAAACAAATAAATTAAAAGGAGATATAACATGAAGAAAATTATAACTTTTACTGCCCTTGCTCTTTCTGTAACATCGGCTGCTTTTGCTACTGACTCGCTATCACTTGCTCTAACGACTACTGGGTTGACCGTTTATGGTAGTAAAACTGCTGCGACTGCACTTATAACTGATCCGCTCATAGGTAAAACTTCTACTGGTGTTGGCGTTGGTGCAAAGACTGCCTCCACAGGTTATGCTATTGTTACCCAACATAAAAACGGAACTAAGGCGTTTGGCTCTTCCATGGACAGCACATCTGTCTATACGATTCCTGTTACAGTAACTTCTGGTGCAAATGTTGCGACTACTAGCCCTTCTAATGCCGATTCAACTCTCTTTTCAGCTTCAGGCACCTCTTGGACAGCGATGTAATTTTTCTTAATTTGTTGAAGTAAGGCGGGGTGTTTCGACATCCCGCCTTTTTTATGAGTATCTAATGGATAGTGTGTTTACAAGCCGTAAAGGCGTCATGTTTCTTGTCTTCATTGTGCTGACTGTCTACTATCCGACCTTGTTTGCTCCGCTTAATCCCGTTGATGATCGCGTATTGTTTAACTCTCTTCTTAACTCCGATTTATTTGATTTCCGCAGTATCATCGTTCCCGGTAGTTCCGGGAGCTATTATCGTCCAATCCTACTTTTATCATTCATGATGGATAAGTATGTCTGGGGGCTTGAAGAAAGTTTCATGCACCTGGAAAATATTCTATTTCACCTTGCAAATACTCTACTTGTCTATGTAGTAGCCCGTCGTGCTAATGAGCATATTACCAAAACATCTACAGTAGTTCCATTTGTTGCATCACTTATATTTGCCTTACATCCTCTTAACACCGAGGCAGTTAATTGGATTTCAGGTCGTACCGATTTGCTGGCTGGTTTTTTTCTCCTGTTGTCAATGTGTCTCATTTTACGCAGGCCATTAACGTGGTTTTATTCGTTCACGGCGGCAATATGTATGCTGCTTGCCTGTTTTGCCAAAGAAACTGCTATTTTTTTCCTACCGGCCGCACTTATTTTCCCATTTTATTTATCTGAAATTGGAACAAATATAGTTCCGCTCTTTTCCGTACTTCGCCGTTGGTGGCTCTATCTTATTATTTTTTGTTCTACTGGTCTCGCCTATTTTGCCTTTCGACTGTTTGCATTCTCTAAAGGAGATAAAGGAATTGCTCGAGTAATAACCCATGTTGGCGGATCTGAAAGTGCGGGATTATTGATAAATGCAAGGCTCGTTTTGAAGGCCACCGGTTTCTACGCAAAAAAACTGTTAATCCCTTTTCCACTTAACTTTGCTATTACCCATGTTTCAGATGCATATTTGCCACTTGGAATACTTGTTTTGGCTGGTATAGTGTGGCTCATAACGCGTCGGACCCTACCGGCTTTTTTTGTGATCTGTGCGGGTGCCATTGGTACTTCTGCACTTATGATTCCATTAATCCGCTATACTTGGACTCCGTTGGGTGAACGCTATATGTACATTCCTTCTGCGTTTTTTTTAGTTGGTGTGACAATGGCGGTCCAGCAATGGGATAAGAATTCAAAGTACCGTGTGCAAATTACTCTTGGTGTTGTGTTGATTGCTATTATTGCAGTCTATGGAACTGTCGCTCGAAATATTCTCTGGCAGGACAATTTAGCCTTGTTTCAAGATACGTTTCGAAAATCGCCGGATTTTAAACCTGCGCAGAATGAAATTGCCAATGCTTTGTACGCAAGTGGGAAAAAGAAAGAAGCAGCTGTCATCTATAAATCATTCAATGAATCGAATGGTCTTATCAATGCCCAGTATGGCCTTGAAAATAAAGCTTTTGCTTTAATGAACGAAGGAAATTTCACTGCCGCCCACGATATTTTACAACAGTTATTAGCTAACCCTGGTAAGCATGAAGTTCCAATCCTGCTCCAAACGCTTGAATTAAATAAAAAAAAGGTAGAGGCGAACAAGGCAACAATCAAAGACGTATATGAAGAATCAGTTGTTTTGTTACACCGTCTCATTGAACTTACCGGTGACCCCTTTTATTCCTACCGACTTGGGGTAGTTAATATGCAGGTGGGTGAGAAAGAAAAGGCACTTGCAGCATTTTCTACCGTTGTTCGCACCGCCTCGCCAACCGCTTATTACCGCAAACCTGCAGAAAAATTAGCGAAAGATCTTGCCAAGTGAGTTTAAAATCTTTTTTTTCAAGATCTCTATTAATGCTGTTACCTGTGGATTCATTGGTATGCAATCTTTTATGACTGGCTATTCCATCAATATTTGCAACTTACTATTGTCAAGCAAACGAATAAGAGTCATAGTGACTCTTAACGAATCAATAGGGGGACAAAATATATGCGCCAAATGACTTTAAGGGACATACCTGATGAAATTGAGATGGTTGCGCGTAATGAGGCAAGCAAACAGGGCGTAAGTCTTAACAAAGCCTTTTTGACACTGCTTCGTAAGGGAACTCTGCAAACGATAGCCCAATCACCCGCTGTTGACAATAATCGTGAAAGCCGATTTTCTCGTTTTTGTGGTGTCTGGACCAATGAAGAAGCTGTAGAATTCGACACGAATCTCTCGGAACAGCGTAAAATTGATAACGAGGCGTGGCAATGAAGCGGATACTTCTTGATACCTCTGCATACTCACATTTGATGCGTGGAAATCGGGATATTGCCGCATTGCTTGATCAAGCCGATGAAGTGTTGCTGAGTGCAATCGTCGTCGGTGAACTGCGTGCCGGTTTCAAAAGCGGTTCCAAAGAACAACAGAACAAAGCTGTTTTGCAAGATTTTTTATCTGTAATAAATGTGGGTGTTCTTTCAATAGATGACGATACTGCAGAACGGTATTCAGTCATTTTCGATTATCTTAAAAAAGGTGGAAATCCCATTCCAATAAATGATATCTGGATTGCGGCAAGCGCCATGCAGCATGGTTTGGTTCTCGTTACGTCTGACCAGCACTTTTCTGTTTTACCCCAGATTGTATCTGAAATTGTGTTAGGAGCTTGTTGAAAATG
>CAIRND010000233.1 GCA_903879825.1 uncultured Geobacteraceae bacterium | reverse complement strand
GACACAAATCGCACAATAGTTCCCAACCCAATTGTATTAAGGACTTTTTCCAGTTGTACATCCATCGCTGTCTCATTCACACATAAGATGTGTGGAATTGACCTTCCAACCACGGCCATATCGGAGAGCGAACTTCCATACGTTCCAACAAAATAATTGGTAGAGCGAAGAAGCCAGAGATCAACAAGGGCATCCTGAACGGCCTCCGGTGTTCGATCAAGGCTTCGAGGTGACGACCAGACCACGCGTTTACCATATCGTTCTACAAACCTGGCATGAACGCCTTCTGCTGTCGTTGGTTTGCCGGTTTTGGGATCGACTGCCCCATCGTCCGTACAGAGCAAAATACCAGCGAGGGGATCATACTCAAGAAAACGATCAACAGCCCTGAACGCCATACTTGTGTTCTGACAAAAGTGAGGCCTACACCTGTTAAAATCTCCTCGCCGCAAATGAACCCCTATCATTGTCGGGGAGAAATGAACAGCGCGGAAGGATTCAATTCGAGTTAATATGGACTCAATCGGCTGGAGTTCATTCAACAACTGCAGACATCGTCGCTGTATTGAGGCATAAGCCGTCTTTCCTTCCGGCCTGATGAACCAGGAGTGGTATCTTAAAGTGATGTGCTGATGCGGATATTCAAGAAGCAGCTTTAACCGCTTGTTCGACCATTTTGAGAAATGAAAAGACACCAGTTCGGCAGGAAGGACCGAAAAATGAATCACTGGCCATTTATTTTGGAACAACACATCAAATTTGACGCCGCACGCAGGAGTGTCCGGCCACAACATCGCAAACTTTCGTCCAGCAGCTTCGGCCAGCGCAATGCCGGATATGAGGACTCTGATGCGGTTGTTCAGCCCGGCAGCCGAATGCACGATCAGAGTACGGTCGGGTGATGTGTCAAATGCCAGATCCCTGATCTTTTGCGTTGGGTCATACATGGAAATATCTCCTTGTCTATTCATCCTCGCGCCGCGCATAAAAATACGTTCGCCATTGTACACTTGGACGATAACGGATACGTTGCTTGATCCATTACGCGCACATACTGGCCTTGATGTGCCACCAGTTCTGCATGAAAAGCGTAGAACAAATATATAGCTGAACAAATATGGATACCATGAACATGCTCATTCTCACACATTAGCCGAAATTTTGTCAGTTTTAAGAAAAATGATCTCCAACCGCGGTTCATAATTAGAATTGCTGTGCTGTGGTTCTGATGGTTGCTTTTACCTCAACGCTGGTGTAGAATCACGGCATGTATATTCACATCTACTCTTAAGACTTGGACGACTAAATTGGACCCGATATACCCAACGATAATAAAAACGCTCAAACAAATGTTACAGCGCACCAGGCTTGCTGCACCACTTCGAGCCTGGTCGGCCAGATGTCGAGAAAAAAAACAGTTAAAATCCAGGGTAGCTCACGACCGACCTGCATTTCCTCCGCACAGTTTCAAACAAGATGTGCTCCGGAAATATGCAATAGCCTATCGTCTGCGCATTCTGGTGGAGACGGGCACACACCAGGGTCATATGCTGGCGGCCCTCAAGAATGAGTTTGCCAAGCTTTACTCTATCGAATTATTTCCTGAGTACTATGAGAAGGCCCGTCAGCGGTTTCGTGATGATCCACAGATTGAACTCTTCTGCGGTGACAGCGCTGCTGTTTTACCGGGAGTCATCGCACACCTGCACGAGCCGGCTCTTTTTTGGCTGGATGGGCACTACGGTCCTAATCGGGCGCCATCTGGTGAGCAGGTTACCCCTATCTTGGCTGAACTTGCCCATCTTTTAGCAGCGCCGCGTGTGGGTCATGTGATCATCATTGATGATGT
>CAIRND010000232.1 GCA_903879825.1 uncultured Geobacteraceae bacterium | reverse complement strand
GACAGATCAGAACATGGTGCTGAGGCCAAACTCAACTTTTGCTTCACGAGGGTACGACTTGTTATCGTATGTGCCGGTTGCGGTCGCAACAGCAGCATCGATATCAAGTCGCAGCCATTGTGGCCCCAGAGACAAACCACCGGTAAGGACCGGTTTGCCGTCGGTTTCGGCCATATTTTTGAACGCACCGAGGCGCAGAGCGGCCCAACTAACATGTGCCTCAAGACCAGCACCGATATTCTGACTATCGCGCCCCTTAATAACAGTTTTGTTTTTTGTTACATCAAAGTCGGCAGCCAGAGAAAGCCAACTGAGGGGTTCAAGAGCAAGACCAAGACGTCCCTGCGGCTCAACGGTAACTTTGTCTGTGGGTGCAAAAGTAACGGGATCTTTAGGGCCGTCGAACTTTGGCGAATTCAGGTTTTTCAACGCCAGGCCTACGTTAATTGGTCCAATGGCTTTAAAATCCTCATAGCGCCACAATGCACCAAGATCGATACCGAATTGTGTAGACTCTGAATGATTGTCCTTCACTTTGGTGGTGGCATCTTTGGAATCTTTAAGCTGCATCACCTTTACATCGCTCGAATACACTGTGGCCTGCATTACTTTGGCTGCGCCGCCAATACCGAGCTTGCCGAAACGCCCCAGATCAAATTTATGACCGTATGCCAATGGGACCTCAACGATAGCAATGCCACGCAACAGTACTTTTGTTTCGTTGTTGTCAATCGAAGTATTAGTTGAAGCTGTTGAGGAGAGAGTCGGGGCGATTATTTGCAAGCCCTGAGCTATCTGTGCAGCGGTCATGCCTGTTGTATTACCGCCACTACTTTTCAGCTGTGTCTCTAATGTAGTAAGAAGGTTCTTGGCTTGTTGAATCTGTGCGAGAGTTGAAGTTGCAGTTGGCGCCAACTTTACTAACAAATTATCATAGTCAGCTTGGCTAAAATACGTTGCATTTCCGTTTGAATTAAGGGTTGTTGCTCCCATATCAGTAGAAAGCTGAGTAACAGTAGTCGCTGTTCCTGTATTACCAGCACGTATGTTTACAAGGTCTACCGCCCCGATTCCGGCACCAACTTCGCTCATTCCAAAAATCCCCAGTCCAAAATTACGGTACTGGAATCCAAGTGCCAGATCGACATTTACTGCCAAATCACCTTTTTTATCATCAAAGTCTTTAAGAACACCGGCATACTGAGCCGCCTTGGCCGTAGCATCGATAACTTGCTGATTAGAAGCGCCGGCGCCGTAGTTCATATCCGTTGTTGAAAGATCCAGCTTACCAACCTTATCAAGATTTTCAGCCAGAGACGAACTGATCGCTACGCCGACTCCGGCCCCCAGTCTCATACTGAACGGCTTATCATAAAATGCCAGACCAGCCGGGTTAATGAACGTCGCGTATGCATCAGTCGTTCGAGCAACACCGGCACGTCCCATCCCCAAGGCACCAGGGGTTTGAAATTCCAAAGCCTGAGCCATCACCGGCAGTGACAGGCCAAGCAGCGCAACTGCAGTCATCATTTTCTTCATACGGAGCTCCTTTTCAATCGGGGTTTACATCGAAATATTTGCTGTAAACACTACAAAAAAATAGCAACTTCTGTCAAGGTTCAAAAATGTTTTAAAAAAATGGCGCGTTATTCACCTGCTGTTTCGGGAAAAATCTGGTAAAGTGCCGCTCAACAACTCTACTGAATTAGCCAACATGGACTATTATTTATGCATCATGGCGGAATATACGAAGAAGAAATAGCCGGCAAGGCCTATGACCGGGTTTTGTTACGGCGCTTTGCGCGCTATGTCCTCCCCTATCGCCTGTCAATCACGATCGTGGTGCTGATTCTGCCTCTGGTTGCCGCCTGCCGCCTGGCACAGCCATGGATTATCAAGCTGGCGATCGACGGTCACATCATCACCGGAAAACTGGCTGGACTGGAAACCATCGCCCTCGGCTTCCTCGGCATTTTGCTGGGTGAATCG
>CAIRND010000231.1 GCA_903879825.1 uncultured Geobacteraceae bacterium | reverse complement strand
GACTTCATCCTTGCCGTTGTGGGAGAAGAGCTCGGCTTTATTGGTGTGCTGGTAATAATCGGCATGTTTTTTTTGCTGGTACAGCGGGCCATGAGAATAGCTGTTGCAGCTCCCGACACCTTTGGTCGTTTTCTTGCGTTGGGAATTGCCGTGTTATTCGGCATTGAAGCAACAGTCAATATGGGCGTTGTCACAGGAATTCTTCCCACCAAGGGATTGGCCCTCCCCTTTATCAGCTACGGCGGCAGTTCTTTGTTGATCAGCCTTTTTGCCGTCGGCATACTACTTAATATTTCATCGGGACTGAAGATTTCCTCCATCAGCCTCAAGGAGGAAAAATGAAATTGATTATTGCCGGTGGCGGCACCGGAGGGCATCTTTTTCCCGGCATCGCCGTTGCTGAAGAATTTTTATCACGCGATCCGGCCAACGAGGTATTATTTGTCGGGACAGAGCGGGGCATTGAAGCCCGGGCAGTACCGGCTGCCGGTTACTGTCTCGAATTAATTTCAGCCGCCGGAATTCGCGGTAAAGGCACGTTCAGCCAACTCAAAGGATTAGCCATGATGATCTATGGCTACTCTCAGTCGAGAAAAATATTGAAGAAGTTTCGCCCGGACATGGTTCTTGGCGTGGGTGGTTACGCCTCATTGCCGATGGTACTGGCAGCCCGTGGTACACAGACTCCCCGCTTTATCCATGAGCAGAACGCCATTCCCGGTTTGACTAATCGTCTGCTCGCCCGATTTGCCAATAAAATTTTTATCACACTGGAAGAATCAGCCCGATATTTTCCCGCCGCGACCACTCAACTGACCGGCAATCCGCTGCGACGGCAGATACTTGATACCGTACGTGACAACGGGAAAGAGATTCCCCTGCCCTGCCGCCTGAACTCCGTCCCCTGTTTTCACCTGTTTATCTTCGGCGGCAGCCAGGGTGCCCATGCAATCAATACCGCCATGACGGCAGCGCTTCCGCTACTCAAAAAAAGTCGGATAAAACTTTCCATCACCCATCAAACCGGTGAAAAAGATTGTGGCGAAGTAACAGCCGCGTATCGCACCGCAGGGGTTGAGGCAACCGTAACACCGTTCATCACAGATATGGCGGTAGAATATGCCAAAGCCGACCTGATTATCTGTCGGGCAGGCGCTACCACAATTGCAGAGGTAACCGCCTGCGGTAAAGCCTGCCTCTTCATCCCGTTTCCCCATGCAGTTGATGATCACCAGAGACGTAATGCGGAGGCGCTCCTTAAGAAAGATGCCTGTTTCATGATGCTGGAACTTGAATTGACGGGAGAAACATTGGCAGAGTCCATTCGCACGCTGGCAGAAGACCCGCAGCTTGTGCTTCACACCGGTGAAGCGGCTTTCAGCCTGGCTCGACTCGATGCGGCCCGGATTATTGTTGATGAGATGCTGAATAGAAAATAAACCTGACAAGGACGTCCCCATGTACGGAAAAATCGATAAAATACACTTCGTCGGCATCGGCGGCATCGGCATGAGCGGAATAGCCGAAGTCCTCCTTAACCTGGGTTACAAAGTATCCGGTTCTGAT